>DASXQC010000469.1:0-10024 GCA_036493235.1 Reyranella sp. | reverse complement strand
GCTGGCCAAGGTCGCGCAGACCTGGACCGATGCGGAGCTCGCCGAGAAGCTCAAGAGCATCCCGAGCAAGGAGCGGCAGGAGGCGTGGATCCGCGCCGCCCGCAAGCCCTACTCCGAGGAGGAGCGCAGCGTCGCGCGGGCCAAGCTGGTCGGCATGCTCGACAAGATGGAAGAGACGATGCGCCAGACCACATGGCTGGCCGGCGACGCCTTCTCCATCGCCGACATCGCCGTGGTGCCCTTCATCAAGCGCATCGACGAGGAGATCGCCCCCGACGAGATGAAGCCGGCGCGCCATCCTCGCGTCGCCGACTGGTGGGCCAAGGTCCAGGCGCGCCCGGCTTTCGCCACGGCGCGCATCGAAGGCTTCCAGGACGAGCTGGCTAAGCCTTCACGATGAACGGCTTGGCGGCCGCGTCGTAGGCCGGGTAGCCGAGGGTCGTGCGCAGTTCGGCCGGCGGCAGAGCGCTCTTCGACTCTGCGTCGCCCGCCTTCAGCGCCGCCAGGCCCGCCTTCATGCCGGCCACCGCCGGCGACAGCATGCCGGTCGGATAGGTCGCGATCTTGAAGCCGAGCTTTTCCGCCTCGGGCTGTGACGGCGTGGCGCGCGGCGCGCCGGGCGACAGCACGACGAAACTCGGCCGGCCCTTGGCGGCGGCGACGCCGCGCTTGATCTCGGCGTCGTCGGCAGGCGAGTCCATGAACAGGATGTCGGCGCCTTCATCGGTGAACATCTCGATGCGGGCCACCGCCTCGTCGATGCCCGCCGTCGGCCGGCAATCGGTGCGCGCCATCACGAGGACGCCGGATGCCTTGGCCGCTTGCACAGCCGCCCGGACTTTCATGCGCGCCTCTTCGCGCGGCAGGCAGGGCTTACCGGCGGCGGTGAGCGCGCGCGGCGTGATCTTGTCCTCGATGAGCACGGCACCGGCGCCGGCCCGGCCGTAGGCCGCCACCGTCCGCTGCACGTTCATCGCGTTGCCGTGGCCATGGTCGCCGTCGGCCAGCACGATCAGGTCGGGCGCCGCACCGCGCACCATGTTGAACGAGTCCATCATCTCGCCGAACGAGACCAGGTCGAGATCGGGGCCGCCCAACCGGCTCGCCGCCACGCAGGAGCCCGACAGGAATGCCGTCTTGAAGCCAGCTTCCCAGGTGAGCTTGGCGGTGATGCCGTCCCACACCGCCGGCATCACCAGCAGACCGGGCTCCTTCAGGGTCGCCCGCAGGCGGTCAGGTGCGCTCGTCATCTCGATACTCCCCTCTAAAGCTGCTTGTTTGCGCTGCTGCTCCAGCGCTTCATCATCTCGTTGCTGGGCTGGCTGTTGTCGACGACCTTGCGCGCCGTCTCGACGCCGGCGGTCGGCAGGCCCTTCGGATCGAGCAGGCCGACCTGCACCAGCACCGATGCCTGGTCCCAGTAGATATGCTCATGCGCCACCTTGTCTCCGACGAATCGGACAATGGCGACCAGCGGAATCTCGACTTTCCTGCCGGTAGGCGGAACACCCGGCAGCAGCCAGTCGATCTCGGTGGTGTGGGTAAAGCTGAAGATCATCTCGTCGACGATCTGGTCGGCGCCGACCGTGCGGCTGACCGCCGTCATGCCCATGTCCGGCGGATTGCCGCCGATGAAATGGTATTTGTAGAAACGCTTGAGCTGGTCGTGGCCGACGCCGCCGGTCATGGTCGGCACGTGGTTGACGTAAGGCGCTGGCACCATGGTCGCCATGGTGGCGTCGACGTCGCGGGTCTCGAACTCGTAGCGGCAATGCGCTTCCCAGAGCGCGACCAGGTCAGGACCGGGCATGCTGTCTCCTCCCAAAGAGGCGATCAGGATAGCCATTCGCCGGCCCGATTGCTAAGCCATGGCGATGGAAACGTTCGATTACGTGATCGTCGGTGCGGGCTCGGCCGGCAGCGTCCTGGCCAACCGGCTGACCGAGGACGGCAAGACGACAGTCTGTGTGCTCGAAGCCGGTCCGCGCGACTGGCATCCGTTCATCCATATCCCGGCCGGCTTCATGTACACGCTGGTCAATCCGTCCGTGAACTGGCTCTACACCTCGGAAGCCAGCGAGTGGACTGGCGGCCGGCGCATCGCCGCCCCGCGCGGCAAGACGCTGGGCGGCTCGAGCTCGATCAACGGCCACATCTACAATCGCGGCCAGCGGCTCGACTTCGACGGCTGGGCGCAACGCGGCAACCATGGCTGGGGCTATGCCGACGTGCTGCCCTACTTCCGACGCAGCGAGCGGCGCATGGCCGACAATGCGCAGGCCGAGGACGACACCTTCCGCGGCAAGGAAGGCAATCTGCCGATCACCGACCTCGACTGGCGCGACCCGATCTGCGACGCCTTTATCGAGGGCGCTGTCGAGCAGGGCATTCCGCGCAACCGCGACTACAACGGCACGCAGCAGGCGGGCGTCAGCTACGTCCAGCGCATCATCCAGAACGGCCGGCGCGTCAGCGCTGCGCGCGGCTACCTGAAGCCCGCGATGAAGCGCGGCAATCTCGACGTGCGCACCAACGCGCATGCGACCTCGATCGTGCTCGAGGGCAAGCGAGCCGTCGGCATCCGCTACAACGCCGGCGGCCAGAACGGCTCTGCGCGCGAGGTGCGGGCAGGCAAGGAAGTGATCCTGTGCGGCGGCGCGGTGAACAGCCCGCAACTGCTGCAGATCTCGGGCATCGGTCCGGCCAAGCTCTTGGGCGAGCTCGGCATCCCGGTGAAGCACGAGCTGGCTGGCATTGGCGAGAACCTGCGCGACCACTACGCGCCGCGCTTCGTCGCCCGGGTGAAGAACGGGCAGACGATCAACGAGCTCAGCCACGGGCCCAAGCTGGTCGGCCAGGTGCTGAAGTACGCCTTTACCCGCCGCGGCATCCTCTCGCTCAATCCGACGCTCGTGTACGTGTTCTGGAAGTCCGATGACGCGGTCGACAACTACGATCTTCAACTCACCTTCACGCCCGCGAGCTACAAGGAAGGCGTGCAGTCCAGGCTCGACGACTTCCCGGGCATGACCATCGCTTCCTGGCAGCAGCGGCCGGACAGCATCGGCTGGGTGCGCGCGAAGTCGGCCGATCCCTTCACCGCACCGGTGATCCAGCCGAATTACCTCGCCGCCGAAAGCGACCGCCGCGTGCTGCTGGCCGGCATGAAGCTTGCCCGCCGCCTGCTGCACTCCAAGGCCCTGTCGAAGTACTACGACCGCGAGGAGTTCCCGGGTGCGCAGGCACAGAGCGACGCCGACCTGATGGAGGCCGCCAAGAAGCGCGGCACCACGACCTTCCATCTCATGGGCTCCTGCCGCATGGCGCCGGACACCGACCCGACCGCGGTGGTCGACGACCAGCTTCGCGTTCGTGGGCTGGAGAACCTGCGCGTGGTCGATGCCTCGGTCATGCCGACCATGCCGTCGGCCAACCTCAACGCCTCGGTGCTGATGATCGCCGAGAAGGCTGCCGACATCATCCGCGGCCGCGCGCCGCTCGAAGCGGCAATCCTGAAGGAGTGAACGATGGACGAGCCCGCCGTCGAGACCATCGCGCGGCTGGTTCCGGCCATCCTGAAGGCGCTCTACGCGCTGGAGTTCACCGGCCGTCACATCGCGCCGCAGACCCTGCTGCGGCTGGTCGAGGCGATGAAGGACCGCGACAACGATCTCGAACCGGCACTCGCCCAGTCGCGCGCGACCGAATGGCCCGAGCGCCTGGCGCCGGCGCGCGCCTGCCTCGAAGCCGCGGCGGAAGCGACCAACGAAAGCCTCACCACCCTGCTGGCGGCACCGAATGCGGACCAGCCGATCGTCGCCGCTTACCGGTCGATGCGCGGATACGCAAGAGCCTGCGAGCAGCTTTACCCGATGGCATCGCACCTGCGCCCGGTGAGCCAGTTCTTCCTCGAAGCCCATGCGCGCCACGACCAGGCGCGACTCAAGCAGCTCACGGCGATCGACCCACTCAAGGCCGACGTCGGCGTGACGCATGTCGGCGGGCCTGCCGGCACACGTGGCGGATTCTCGCTGTACGTGCCCGAAACCTACGATCCCGCGCGCGCCTGGCCGCTGGTCGCGGCGCTGCATGGCGGCAGCGGCAATGGTGGCGCCTTCCTGTGGAGCTGGCTGCGTGAGGCACGCACGCGCGACTTCATCGTGCTGGCGCCGACTGCGGCAGGCGCGACCTGGTCGCTGATGGAGCCGCCGCTCGACGCCGCCAACATCACCCGCATGCTGGACGAGATCGGCGGCCGCTGGAACATCGACCGCTCGCGCCTGCTGATGACCGGCATGAGCGACGGCGGCACCTACACCTATGTCTGGGGCTTGGCGAAGGACTGCCCGTTCACGCACCTCGCGCCGATCGCCGCCGCCTTCCATCCGATGCTGATGATGACCCTGGCCGACGCCGACCGCGTGCGCGGCCTGCCGATCCATATCGTGCACGGCGCGCTGGACTGGATGTTCTCGGCCCGCACCGCGCAGGCCGCGGAGAAGACGCTGGTGCAGGCCGGCGCCGACGTCACCTATCGCGAGCTCGCCGATCTCTCGCACACCTATCCGCGCGACGAGAACGGCAACATCCTCGACTGGTTCCTCGCTTAGGGCATGACGCTCCGGTCCGTTTCGGCCGTTTTCTCCGTTTTTATCGCGCCTTGCGATAAACGGTCGAAAACGGAGCAAAACCGGATCAACGGCCGTCGCCGGCATGGCAAAACTCGACGAAGGATCTGCGGGACATGAGTACCTCCTGGAATGCAACCAACGGCCAGGAGTCTACGGCCACGCGCGTCGCGTCCCTAATAAGGGCAATGGCCGCGACCTAACTGTCTGAAAACATAGATCTCGAACGCGTTCCATTGCCCACCACGGCTCTGCTGGAAGAGGTCATTTCAGTGCCGCTCACGATCTGCTCGTGCAAACCCCAGCAAAGCGCATAAGAGCGGCGCGATTCTTTCCGGTTGGACCAAAAAGAAAAGAGTAGCGCGAGAGGTCTTCAGCTTTGACGGAATCGTCTTTGCTGGGAGCGCGGCACTGGAGTGCCGCGCTCCCAGCAAAGATCACTTTTGGTCGAAGTGCCAGGCGCCGTCCCAGTTCATCGGCAAGCCGGTGCGGGAGAACTCGGTGCAGCGAGCGATCAGCACCCGGCACGGCCCGTCGCCATACCGCAGCGCCGCCGCCGCCTTGAAGCGCGCGATGGCGTCGTCGAACCGGCCCTCGAGATAAGCCTCACGTCCCGCCAGCCAGCGTTCCATGAACGGCGCCTGCTCGGCCGCCACCGCGACTTCGCAAAGCGGCTCGAAGATCTCCATCGCCTCGGTCGTGCCGGCCGCGACAATGCGGTCGATCGGCCGCCAGACGAAGCGGTCGGCCGTGCGCGCCGCCACCTCGCCGCTCGCCAGGATGTCGGTGCCGTAGACCTTGTTCAGACCCTCGAGCCGCGAGGCCTGGTTGGCGACTGCGCCGACCAGCGTGTAGTTGATGCGATCGCGCGCGCCGACATTGCCGACCAGCGCCAGGCCGGCATGCAGGCCGAAGCGGGTGCGGAAGCCCGGCCGGCCGCGCTTGCGCCATTTCGCGGCAAGGCTGCGGCTCGCCTCTGCCGCCTGCAGCGCGGCGCGACAGGCATGGAAGACGTGGTCGGGGTCGGGTTCGGGCGCGTTCCAGAACGCCATCACGCTGTCGCCGATGTACTTGTCGATCATGCCGCGATTGGCGGTGATCGCCGCGCCCAGCGCCTCGAAGTAGCGCGACAGCCGGCTGGTCAGCAGCTCCGGCGCGATGTCTTCGCTGATGCGCGAGAAGCCCTCGATGTCGGTGAACATCACCGTAACGTCGCGCCGCTCGCCGCCCACGCCGGCGCTGGCCGGCGAGCGCATGATCTGACGCACCAGGTTCTTCGAGACGTAGTGGCCGAACACCTCCAGCCCCTCGCGCATGCGCTCGACCGCCTCGGAGAGCCGCAGCACCTCGGTGATTCGGCTCGTCACCGGGACCTGGTCGGAGAAGTCGAGGTCGCGGATGCGCTGCGTCTTGGCGGCGAGTCTCGTCATCGAGCGCGACAGCACGAATGAGACCAGCAGCACGGCCAGGATTGCGAGCCCGACCGCGATGCCGCCGACCCACGCGGCCCGCTCGATCAGGGCGCGCGAGGTGACGGTGAGCTCGGCGATCGGCACCGCCGCGGCAACGGCAAAGCCCCGGCCATAGATCGGCGAGATCGGATGCACGATCAGCTTGTAGGGGCGGCCGGCAAGCTCGACGTCGCGCTGCAGCGGCTTGCCGCCCGCCTCGGTCGCGGCCTTCTTCAGCTCGGTACGCACGACGTCGTCGCCCGGCAGGCAGGTGTCGTCGCTGTTGAGGTCGCACGGCCGCGTCTCGATGAAGACGTCGGATCCCGACGTCGCCAGGAGGATGATCGCGTTGGGCGACACCTTGTATTGCACGAGCAGCCGCGACAGCGTGCCGAGCGAGGCGTCGAAGCCCAGCGCGCCGCCCGCCTTCATCGGCACCCCGACCGACACGCCGGGCTCGTTCGACCAGGCAAAGCGGTAGGGCGCGGTGACCTGCGGCTGGCCGGTCTTGAGCGCGGCGGTGTACCAGGGCCGATTGCGCGGATCGAAGTCGGTCGTCCGCTCGTACGAATCGGTCACGTGCCCGTCGCCGGCGACGAAGTGCCAGACCTCGCGCCGCGCCGCCCCCTCGCCGGAAACGACGCGCTGCACGATCGGATCGCCGGGCGGGATGTGGAGCACCTCGCGCTGCGCCGGCGAATAGGCGTCGGTGCGGCCGGCATAGACGAAATGCCCGTCCGGGTAGCCGGCGAACGCGGCATCGACCGCCGGATGGCGATCGAGCACGCCGGTGAGCTGGCGCAGGCGTTCCGTGTCGGCATCGGCCCCGATCTGCGGCGCGAAGATCTCCTGCTCGGCGAGCGCCTGGCCGACCGACACGATGAGCCGCATGCCATTGCCGAGGAAGCCGCGCACCGCATCGTCGAGAGCACCCATGCGCTGGTCGACGTCCTCGGTCTCCATCTGGTGGACGCCGCGCCAGCCGAGCCACGACAGGGTGAACGACAGCGGCACCACGATCAGCGCCATCAGCGTCAGGATGCTGACGCTCAGGGGCATGGAACGTCGGTTGGCCATGTCAGCCTGCCGTCATACGCTGGCCGCTGATCGGTACCGGATTGAAGCCGGGCGGATACTTGCTCCAGGCGTTGCCGCCCGCGATCGCCGCCCGTCCGACCTGGAAGAGCCGGTTCATATAGCCTCGCTCGAAGGGCTCGCTCGGCCGCTCGCTGAAGCTCTCGGGAATCCAGGTGACGTTGTAGTCCATGCCGTCGCGGCGGGCGAGGACGAAGAGCTGGTAGAGGTCGCCGATGCCCTGCGCATTGATCAGGGCCGAGATCGCACGGCCGGCGATGCTGAGCGTGCTGCGGTCGACGGTCTCGAAGTCGGCCCCGGACCGCGCGTTGCGGATGATGAAGATCCGAAATTCGCGCTTCGCGAGCGTCTCGCGCAGGCGCTCGGCCCCCGGCGCATCGTCGAAACGAAAATCGTTGCTGCTCAATGACGGCGGATAGAGCAGGACCTGCGCCACCGTTCCGCCATCGACATGCATCTCCTGGAAGTGCTGGCCGCCGCTTTCGATATCGATCATGACCGGCGGAAAGGCACCCGGGATCGAAGCCGACGCGAGCAGTATCTTGGCGATCAGCTCCGACGCATCCTGCCGGCCGCTCGCGGCTATGTCTCCGATGTTCCACAACACGCCGACCGGCACGTCGAGGTTGGTCGTGCCGACCAGCAGGAGCCGGCCCTTCTCGCTGTATTCATGGCCGATCGCCGCAACCACCTCCGGCGTGAGGCCGCCGCGGATCAGCTGCAGGAGCGGCGTCGAATCGTACAGCGAGTCGCGCAGCAGGGCCGTAAGCAGGCCGCGCGACCTCATCACGTTACTCCTGCCGATGGTGGTGTAGAAGCGTTCCAGCTGCTCGTCGTAGGCGGGGCCGAGAAAGGCGAAGGGAGCGATCAGCGCGCCAGTGCTGACACCCGTCACGCCCTTGAACTCCGGCCGGGTGCCGAGCGCCGTCCAGCCGGTCAGAAGCCCCGCGCCGTACGCGCCGTTCTCGCCGCCGCCGGAAAGCGCCAGGTAGTTTGCCGGGCCGATCTCGCGCACGCCGGTTTTCTTGGCGTAGGCGAACTCGCGCCGCAGCCCCTCGGTCGCAATGCGGCCCAGGACGGCATCGTCCGACCCGTCGAGCACCACGCGCGTGTCCGGCGGCAGGCCGCTGAACGACGCGGTGCCGCGCAGTTTCGCCGGCAGCGCTGCAAGCCGCGCCGGCGTATCGCAGCCCGCGACCAGAACGCTCGCGCCTGCCCCGACGAGCATCGTACGCCGTCGCATGACCCGTCCCCCTGTCTCAGCGCAGAGTATAGCGCTACCGTCGCGCCGCGACACTTTGAGGATGCCATGACCACGCTGATCCACGACACCGTGATCGTCACGGGTGACGACAACTACACGGTGCACTACGGCGCCTCTATCGCGATCGACGGGACCAGGATTGCCGCGATCGGGCCGAACGCCGAGCTGCAGCAGCGCTATCCGTCGGCCGAGCGGGTCGACGGGCGCGGCAGGATGGTGATGCCGGGCTTCGCCAACACCCACACCCATCTGACGATGACCCTGGCGCGCGGCGTGTTCGAGGACCTGTCGCCGCCGCACAAGCCGCCCTTCTCCGGCGGCCTGTCACCGATCCCGCTGCCCGACATGACGCCCGAAGAGCGGACGGTGATGGCGCAGCTGGGCGCGCTGGAATGCCTGCGCAGCGGCGTGACCTTCATGCTGGAGGATTCCAACGACATCGACCACTACGCCGAATCCTTGAGCAAAACCGGCCTGCGCTTCCTGTTCGGCGAGCGCGCCTACGACCGCACCGGCACGGCGATCGGCGACCCGGCGCCCTTCCAGCTCGACCGCGCGATGGGCGAGCGGCACATGGCGACCATCGAGAAGACCTTCGCCAAATGGAACGGCAAGGCCGACGGCCGCATCCGCATCGCCATCTCGGCCTGGGCGCCTGACATGTGCTCGCCCGAGCTGCTCAAGGAGCTGAGCGCGCTGCAGAAGAAGCTCGGCACGTACATCACCATCCACCTCAACCAGATCTGGGGCGAAGTGGCGGCCGTGCAGGCGCATCGCAACCGGCTGCCGACCGAGTACCTGGCGGACCTCGGCTTCCTCAACGACAAGGTGATCTGCGCCCATTGCCGCTGCATGGACCCGCGCGAGGAGAAGCTGCTGGGCGAAGCCAGGACGATCGTCGCCTTCAACGCCGCGATCGCCGCGCGCCGCGGCTTGAGCCCGCGCATCGAATCGCTGGAACGCCAGGGCTGCACCATCACCATGGGCTCCGACAATATGGCCGAAGACATGGTCGAGGTGATGCGCACCGGCCTGTTCATGGAGCGCATTCGCCGCGAGGACGGCCGCAATCCGACGCCCGAACGGGCGCTGCGCTGGGCGTCACGCAACGGCTACCAGGCGTTCGGCATGCCCGACGGCGGCTGGCTGGCGGCCGGCAACAAAGCCGATCTGATCGTGATCGACACCCAGCGCGCGCATCTCGTGCCGATGCTGCGCGCGGTGTCCAACTTCGTGCACAACGGCCAGGCGCGCGATGTGCAGTCGGTGATGGTCGACGGAAACTGGCTGATGCGCGACGGCAAGGTGCTGACGATGGACGAGCCAGCCATCGTCGCCGCGGCGCAGGAGGTCGCGAACAAGGCTTGGTCGCGCCAGTTCAAGAAGCGCTTCGACACGGTGCCGAAGGGCTTCTCGCCGGCCGCGCTGCCTTAGTCTTTCAAACCTCCTCCCCCGTCATACGGGGGAGGATAGAGGAGGGGGAAGGCACCTGAGCGGTCGCGCCCATTGCAGATCATGACTCATGATCTCTTCCCAGCTCCCAGCCTAACTGAGGCCTTCCCCCTCCCTGCCTCCCCCGTATGACG
>DASXQC010000468.1:0-9514 GCA_036493235.1 Reyranella sp. | reverse complement strand
CCGATGAACCAGGAGCACACCTTCGCGCTGGCGACCGAGAAGCTGCTCGGCATCACCGCGCCCGAGCGAGGCCAGTACATCCGCGTGCTGTTCGCCGAGATCACGCGCATCCTCAATCATCTGCTGAATGTCACGACCTTCGCGATGGACGTCGGCGCGCTCACGCCGCCGCTGTGGGGCTTCGAGCAGCGCGAGCTGCTGATGGAATACTACGAGGCCGTGTCGGGCTCGCGCATGCACGCGGCCTACTTCCGGCCGGGCGGCGTCCATCAGGACCTGCCGGACGGCATGCTCGATTCCATGGACGGATGGCTCAAGCAGTTCCACCCGTTCATCAAGGACATCGAGGATCTGCTCAACGACAACCGCATCTTCCGCATGCGCACGGTCGATATCGGTGTCTGCACGGCGGAGCAGGCGGTCGACTGGGGTTTCTCGGGGCCGATGATCCGCGCCTCGGGCCTGCCGTGGGACCTGCGCAAGTCGCAGCCCTACGACGTCTACGACCGCATGGACTTCGACATCCCGGTCGGCAAGACCGGCGATTGCTTCGCCCGCTACCTGGTGCGTGTCGAGGAGATGCGCCAGTCGGCTCGCATCATGGAGCAGTGCATCAAGGCGCTGCGCACCGTGAAGGGCCCGGTCCGCGTCGACGACCGCAAGATCGCGCCGCCGCGCCGCGGCGAGATGAAAGGCTCGATGGAAGCGCTGATCCATCACTTCAAGCTCTACACCGAGGGCTACAAGGTGCCGGCCGGCGAGACCTACACGGCGACCGAGGCCCCCAAGGGGGAGTTCGGCGTCTATCTCGTCTCGGACGGCACTAATAAGCCCTACCGCTGCAAGATCCGCGCACCGGGTTTTCCGCACCTGCAGGCGCTCGAGATGATGACCAAGGGACACCAGCTGGCCGACATGTCGGCGAACATCGGCTCGCTCGACATCGTGTTCGGCGAGATCGACCGCTAGGAGAACGCTTTCGATGGCGATGATCACCGCCGATCCGCAGGATGTGCCGAAGGTCGACTCATTCTCCTTCACGCCGGAGTACACGGCGAAGGTGAACGAGGTGATCGCGAACTATCCACCGGGCCGCCAGGCGTCGGCAGTGATCGGCGTGCTCGATCTGGCGCAGCGCCAGCAGGGCTGGCTGCCGCGCGCGGCGATGGACGAGGTGGCGCGCATCCTTCAGATGGCGCCGATCCGCGTCTACGAAATCGCGACCTTCTATACGATGTTCCAGCTCAAGCCGAAGGGCAGGTACCTGCTGCAGGTCTGCACCACGACGCCGTGCTGGCTGCGCGGCTCGGACGCGGTGATGAAGGCCTGCCAGGAAGCGGCCGACGGCGTCACGTTCAGCGTGCAGGAGGTCGAGTGCCTCGGCGGCTGCGTGAACGCGCCGGTGGTGCAGATCAACGACGATTTCTACGAGGACCTCGACGCCGCTTCGACCAAGCGCGTGCTCGATGCCTTTCGCCGCGGCGAGACGCCCAAACCCGGCCCGCAAGTGAACCGCCAGACCTCGGCGCCCGAGGGCGGCCCGACCACGCTGAAGGGTGAGTGACCGAAATGCTCGCCGACAAGGACCGCATCTTCACCAACCTCTACGGCTTCCATGACTGGCGGCTGGAGGGTGCGCGGGCGCGCGGCGCCTGGGACAACACCAAGGCGATCCTCGACAAGGGGCCCGACGCCATCGTCGACGAGATGAAGAAATCCGGCCTGCGCGGCCGCGGTGGTGCGGGCTTCCCGACCGGGCTCAAGTGGTCGTTCATGCCCAAGCAGGTCGGCGACCGGCCGCATTATCTCGTGGTCAACGCCGACGAGTCCGAGCCCGGCACGTGCAAGGATCGCGACATCCTGCGCCACGATCCGCACCTGCTGATCGAGGGCTGCCTGGTCGCGGGCTTCGCCATGCGCGCGCACGCGGCCTACATCTACGTGCGCGGCGAGTTCTACAACGAGGCGCTGCACCTCAACGAAGCGATCAAGGAGGCCTATGAGGCCGGCCTGCTCGGTGAGAATGCCTGCGGCTCGGGCTGGAAGTTCGACGTCTACGTCCATCGCGGCGCCGGCGCGTACATCTGCGGCGAGGAGACCGCGCTGCTCGAGAGCCTCGAGGGCAAGAAGGGCATGCCGCGGCTGAAG
Source organism: Reyranella sp. (assembly GCA_036493235.1). Classification (GTDB taxonomy): domain Bacteria; phylum Pseudomonadota; class Alphaproteobacteria; order Reyranellales; family Reyranellaceae; genus Reyranella. The sequence goes on along the minus strand of DASXQC010000468.1, from coordinate 7,366 downwards.
CCCCCGTTCCCGGCGGGCTCGGGCCTCTATGGCTGCCCGTCGACGGTGAACAACGTCGAATCGATCGCCGTTGCGCCGACCATCCTGCGTCGTGGTGCGAGCTGGTTCGCCGGGATCGGCCGGCCGAACAACACCGGGACCAAGGTCTTCTGCATCTCGGGCCACGTGAACAAGCCCTGCAACGTCGAAGAAGAGATGAGCATCCCGCTGAAGGAGCTGATCGAGCGTCACGCCGGCGGTGTACGCGGCGGCTGGGACAATCTTCTGGCGGTGATTCCGGGTGGTTCGTCGACGCCGATGCTGCCCAAATCGATCTGCGACACCGTCCTGATGGATTTCGACGCCCTGAAGGAACAACAGTCCGGCCTCGGCACGGCGGCGGTCATCGTCATGGACAAGTCGACCGACGTCATCAAGGCGATCGCCCGTCTGGCCTACTTCTACAAGCATGAGAGCTGCGGCCAGTGCACGCCCTGCCGCGAAGGGCTCGGCTGGGTATGGCGCGTGATGGAACGCATGGTCACGGGCAACGCGCGAATCGAGGAAATCGACGCTCTGTACGATGTCACCAAGCAGATCGAAGGCCACACGATCTGTGCGCTGGCCGACGGCGCGGCGTGGCCGGTCCAGGGCCTGATCCGGCACTTCCGGCCGCTGATGGAAGAGCGCATCCGCATGCACACTCAAAAGCTGGCGGCAGAGTAGGGGCGAACGGACATGCCCATCGTCAAGATCGACGGCAAAGAACATGATGTGCCTGCGGGCATCACGATCCTGCAGGCCTGCGAGCTGGCGGGCGTCGAGATCCCGCGCTTCTGCTACCACGAGCGCCTGTCGATCGCCGGCAACTGCCGCATGTGCCTGGTCGAGGTGAAGCCCGGCCCGCCCAAGCCGCAGGCGAGCTGCGCCATGCCGGTCGCCGACAAACAGGAGATCATTACCAATTCCGCCGTCGTGAAGAAGGCACGCAACGGCGTGATGGAGTTCCTGCTGATCAACCATCCGCTCGACTGCCCGATCTGTGACCAGGGCGGCGAGTGCGACCTGCAGGACCAGGCGATGGCCTACGGCTATGACCGCAGCCGCTATGCCGAGAACAAGCGCGCGGTGCCCGACAAGGAACTCGGGCCGCTGGTCAAGACCTCGATGAACCGCTGCATCCAGTGCACGCGCTGCGTCCGCTTCGCTGCCGAAATCGCCGGCGTCGAGGAGCTGGGCGCGACCGGCCGCGGCGAAGGCATGGAGATCACGACCTACGTCCAGCACGCGCTGACGACGGAGCTCGCCGGCAACCTGGTCGATATCTGCCCGGTCGGCGCGCTGACCTCCAAGCCTTACGCCTACGAGGCGCGGCCATGGGAGATGCGCAAGACCGAATCAGTCGACGTGTTCGACGGCCTCGGCGCCAACATCCGCGTCGACGTGCGCGGCAACGTCGTGATGCGCGTCCTGCCGCGCCTGAACGACGACGTGAACGAGGAGTGGATCTCCGACAAGACGCGCCACGCGATCGACGGCCTGCGCTACCAGCGCCTCGACCGGCCGTATGTCCGCAAGGCCGGCAAGCTGGTCGAAGCGACCTGGGACGAGGCGTTCGGCGCCATCGCCGCTAAGCTCCAGGGCATGGACGGCAAGAAGATCGCCGCCATCGTCGGCGACCAGTGCGACGCCGAGGCAATGGTCGCGCTGAAGGACCTGATGGCCGCGTTGGGCTCGCCCAACGTCGATTGCCGCCAGGACGGCAGCAAGCTCGAGGCCGGTGCGCGCGGCGGCTATATCTTCAATGCCGGCATCCGCGGCATCGACCAGGCCGATGCGATCCTGCTGGTCGGCAGCAACCCGCGCCTCGAATCGCCGGTGCTGAACGCCCGCATCCGCAAGCGCTACCTCTCGGGCAAGTGCACGTTCGCGAGCATCGGTGCGCCAGTCGATCTCACCTATCCGGTCGAGAGCCTCGGCGCCGGCGCCGCGACCCTGCGTGACGTCGCAGAGGGCAAGGGCAGCTTCGCCGAGAAGTGGAAGGCCGCGAAGAACCCGCTGGTCATCGTCGGTCCGGGCGCGCTCGCCCGCGAGGATGGTGCTGCAGTGCTGGCGCTGGCCCGCAGCCTCGCCACGGTGCGTGACGACTGGAATGGCTTTGCCGTGCTGCACACGGCAGCGAGCCGCGTCGGCGGCCTCGATCTCGGTCTGGTGCCGGGTGAGGGCGGCTGCGATGTCGCCGGTATCCTGGCCGGTGCGCAGGGCAAGGAGATCGAGGCGGTCTTTCTACTGGGCGCTGACGAAATCGATACCGCCAAGCTCGGCAAGGCCTTCGTGATCTACCAGGGCCATCACGGCGATGCCGGCGCACACCGCGCCGACGTGATCCTGCCGGGCGCGGCCTATACCGAGAAGCCGGGCACCTACGTCAGCACTGAGGGCCGCGTGCAGCTTGGCCAGCGCGCCGCCTATCCGCCGGGCGATGCCCGCGAGGATTGGGCGATCCTGCGCGCGCTGTCGGAGCGGCTGGGTAGGACGCTGCCGTTCGACACGCTCGACCAGGTGCGCGCGCGCCTGATCGCGGTGAACCGCGTGTTCGCGGCGCTCGACCAGCAGTCGCCGGGGGCGTGGGGCGAGTTCGGCAAGGCGAGCACCGTGTCCGATGCGCCGTTCGAGACGCCGATCAAGAACTTCTACATGACCGACCCGATCAGCCGTGCCTCGCGGACCATGGCCGAATGCATGGCGTCGCGTCAGCAGATGTTGGCGGCGGCGGAGTAGAGGCATGGATACCGTCGTCACCTTCCTCACCACGAACTGGCTGGGCCAGGCGATCCTGATCCTGCTCGAGTGCCTGGCCGTCACCGTGCCGCTCCTGGTGGCCGTGGCCTACATGACCTACGTCGACCGCAAGGTCTGGGCGTCGATCCAGCTCCGCCGCGGCCCCAACGTCGTGGGCCCGTTCGGCCTGCTGCAGCCGCTCGCCGACGGCGTGAAGCTGTTCCTGAAGGAGAGCATCATCCCCTCGAGCGCGAACACCGTGCTGTTCCTGCTCGCGCCGATGATCACCTTCATCACGGCATTGATTGCCTGGGCGGTCGTGCCGTTCGACAACGGCTGGGTGATCGCCGACATCAACGTCGGCATCCTCTACCTGTTCGCGATCTCTTCTTTAGGCGTCTACGGCATTATTATTGCCGGCTGGGCGTCGAACTCGAAGTACGCCTTCCTCGGCGCACTGCGCTCGGCTGCGCAGATGGTGTCGTACGAGGTGTCGATCGGCTTCGTGCTGGTCACCGTGCTGCTGTGCGTCGGCTCGCTCAACCTCTCCAAGGTCGTGCTGGCGCAGTCGGGCTGGTTCTGGAACTGGTACTGGCTGCCGCTGCTGCCGATGTTCGTGATCTACTTCGTCTCGGCGCTGGCCGAGACCAATCGCACACCATTCGACCTGCCGATGTCGGAAGCCGAGTTGGTGCAGGGCTTCCAGACCGAATACTCGTCGATGCCCTTCGCGCTGTTCTTCCTTGGCGAATACGCCAACATGATCCTGCTGTCGGGACTGGGCTCTATCCTGTTCCTCGGCGGCTGGATGTCGCCGATCCCGTACCCGCCCTTCACCTGGATACCAGGTGTCGTCTGGTTCGCACTGAAGATCGCTATGCTGCTCTTCGTCTTCTCATGGACCAAGGGCACACTGCCCCGCTACCGCTACGACCAGCTGATGCGGCTGGGCTGGAAGGTGTTCCTGCCCGTGTCGCTGGGCTGGGTCGTCCTCACTGCCGCCGTGCTGCAGTTCGGCGGCTGGGTTCCGAAGCATTAGGACCGCACTATGGCTTCCCTGGACCGCACCGCCCGACAGTTCCTCCTCACCGAGGTCGTATCGGGCTTTCTTCTGACCTTGCGCTACATGTTCAAGCCCAAGGCGACGATCAACTATCCGTACGAGCGCAGCCCGCTCAGCCCGCGGTTCCGCGGCGAGCATGCGCTGCGCCGTTACCCCAATGGCGAAGAGCGCTGCATCGCCTGCAAGCTGTGCGAGGCGATCTGCCCCGCCCAGGCGATCACCATCGAAGCCGAGCCGCGCGAGGACGGTAGCCGCCGCACGACGCGCTACGACATCGACATGACCAAGTGCATCTACTGCGGCTTCTGCCAGGAAGCCTGTCCGGTCGATGCCATCGTCGAGGGGCCGAACACGGAGTTCTCGACCGAGACTCGCGAGGAGCTGCTCTACGACAAGGCCAAGCTGATCGCGAACGGCGACCGCTGGGAGGGTGAGCTCGCAGCCAACCTCCACGCCGACCAGGCCTGGCGCTGAGCGGACGGGGGAAGGGGAGAAGATGCTGCTTCAGGCGATCGCCTTCTATGTGTTCGCGGCGGTGTGCGTGGCGTCCGGCGCCATGGTCGTGGTGTCGCGCAACCCGGTCTATTCCGTGCTGTTCCTGATCCTCGCCTTCTTCAACGCGGCGGCGCTGTTCGTGCTGATCGGCGCCGAGTTCATCGCGATGATCCTGGTGATCGTCTATGTCGGCGCGGTGGCGGTGCTGTTCCTGTTCGTCGTGATGATGCTCGACATCAACATGGCCAAGCTCAAGGAAGGCTTCCTCGACTACCTGCCGATAGGCGCCATGATCGGCGCGGCGCTGCTGGCCGAGATCCTGTTCGGCCTCGGCGTGCTGGGCGGCACCCACCAGGGCACGGTCAGCGCCTTCACCAAGGCCGGCACCCAGTTGATGACGGTCGACAATACCCGCGCCATCGGCCAGGTGCTCTACACCCAGTATTTCTACGTGTTCCAGGTCGCGGGCCTGGTCCTGCTGGTCGCCATGATCGGCGCCATCGTGCTGACGCTTCGCCGCCGACCGGGCGTGCGCCGCCAGCGCGTCAGCGACCAGCTCTACCGCCCGACGAGCGAGTCGGTCACCCTGGTCAAGGTGCCGACGCGGGGAGGCGTGTGATGGTGATCGGCCTCGAGCACTACCTGACCGTGGCCGGCGTTCTGTTCACGCTGGGCATCCTCGGCATTTTCCTGAACCGCAAGAACGTCATCGTCATCCTGATGTGCGTCGAGCTGATGCTGCTCGCGGTCAACATCAACCTGGTGGCTTTCTCGGTTTACCAGGGCAACGTCACCGGTCAGGTGTTCGCGATGCTGGTGTTGACGGTCGCGGCCGCCGAGGCGGCGATCGGGCTGGCGATCCTCGTGGTGTACTTCCGCAATCGCGGCACCGTCGAGGTCGAAGACATCAACGCGATGAAGGGCTGAGGGCAGGAACGAACCATGGATCTTGCCGTCAAGCTCATCGTCCTGCTGCCGCTGCTCGCCGCGGCGATCGCCGGGCTGTTCTGCCGGGTGATCGGTGACAAGCCGGCGCAGATCGTCACCTGCGCGGCGCTGCTGATCGCGGCGGCGTTGTCGATCCTGGTGTTCGTGACCATCGGCTTCGGCCACGAGAAGATGCTGGTCGTGCCGATCTCCTCGTGGATCAGCTCCGGCACGCTCGACGTCAGCTGGTCGCTGCGCGTCGATACGCTGACCGCCGTGATGCTGATCGTGGTGACCGGCGTGTCGTCGATGGTCCACGTCTATTCGGTCGGCTATATGGCCGAGGATCCGTCGATCCCGCGCTTCATGGCCTACCTGAGCCTGTTCACCTTCTTCATGCTGATGCTGGTGACGGCGGACAACCTCGTGCAGCTGTTCTTCGGCTGGGAGGGCGTCGGCCTCGCCTCATATCTGCTGATCGGCTTCTGGTACGACAAGCCGTCGGCCAATGCCGCCGCGATGAAGGCCTTCATAGTCAAACGCGTGGGTGACTTCGGTTTTGCCCTGGGCATTTTCGCGGTCTGGATGCTGAGCGGCAGCATCGGCTACAACGACATCTTCGCCAAGGCGCCGCAGATGGCCGCCGGGCACTTCATGTTCCTCGGCAAGGAAGTGCCGGCGCTCGAGACCGCCTGCCTGCTGCTGTTCGTCGGCGCGATGGGTAAGTCGGCCCAACTCGGCCTACACACCTGGCTGCCGGACGCAATGGAAGGCCCGACCCCGGTCTCCGCCCTGATCCATGCCGCCACCATGGTGACGGCGGGTGTCTTCATGGTCTGCCGCCTGTCGCCGCTGTTCGAGATGGCGCCGATCGCGTCCTCGATCGTGACCCTGGTCGGCGCGGCGACGGCGTTCTTCGCGGCCACCATCGGCCTCACCCAGTTCGACATCAAGCGGGTGGTCGCCTACTCGACCTGCTCGCAGCTCGGCTACATGTTCTTCGCCGCCGGCGTGGGTGCCTACTCGGCGGCGATGTTCCACCTCATGACGCACGCCTTCTTCAAGGCGCTGCTGTTCCTGGGATCGGGCTCGGTGATCAACTGCCTGCACCACGAGCAGGACATGCGCCTGATGGGCGGTGTGAAGGAGAAGGCGCCGCAGACCTTCATCCTGATGTGGATCGGCACCCTGGCGCTGGCCGGCATTGGCGTCCCCTTCATCATGGGCGAGGGCATCGGCTTCGCCGGCTTCTACTCCAAGGACGCGATCCTCGAGGCGTCCTACGGCGCCCATTCAACCGTGGGCATGATCGCCTACTGGCTGGGCGTGATCGGCGCGTTCATGACCGCGTTCTACTCGACGCGCGTGATGTTCATGACCTTCTACGGCAGCTATCGCGGCGACCACCACACCTGGGACCATGCGCACGAGTCGCCGCCGGTGATGCTGATCCCGCTCTACGTGCTGGCCACCGGCGCGCTTTTATCGGGCGTCGTCGCTTATGGTTGGTTCGTCGGCGAGGGCTGGGAGCACTTCTGGGGCACCTCGATCGCGGTCAGGGCGACCGAGCACATCATCCACGCCATGCACGAGGTGGATACCTGGGTGAAGCTGCTGCCGCTGGTCGCGGCAGTGAGCGGCATCGCGCTCAGCTATTACTACTACGTCGTCAATCCCGAGATGCCGGCCCGCACCGTCCGCGCGTTCAAGCCGTTGCACACGCTGTTCTACAACAAGTGGTACTTCGACGAGCTCTACGAAGCGGTGTTCGTCCAGCCGGCGCTGGCGATCGGCCGGGTATTCTGGAAGAAGGGCGACGGCGCCACGATCGACGGGCTCGGCCCCGACGGCATCGCGGCGCGGGCCAACGACATTGCGGGCGTGCTGAGCCGGTTCCAGAGCGGGTACCTGTACCACTACGCCTTCGTGATGCTGATCGGCGTCGCCGCGCTCGTCAGCTACTTCATGCTGTTCGTGAGATAGGACCGATGGCGAGCTGGCCGATCCTTTCCGTCATCACCTTCCTGCCGCTGGTGGGGGCGCTGTTCTGCCTGGTCGTGCAGGGGCCCAAGGAGGCCGTGGACCGCAACTGCCGCAGCGCCGCGCTGATCACCTCGCTGG
>DASXQC010000467.1:0-8340 GCA_036493235.1 Reyranella sp. | reverse complement strand
CGCTTGCCCGGCGTCTCGAGCTCGCGCGGCCGGACGTAGGGATAGCGTTTGTAGTCGTAGGAGCTCATACCTCCTCCCCCGTATAACGGGGGAGGTGAAAGAGGGTGATCATCCCTTCTCCAGCGCGGTCCACATCTCGATGTCGCGCTCGGCGGTCCAGATGCGCGGATGGTCCATGCCCTTGGCTTCGTCGTAGGCGCGGGAGACGTCGAACGGCATGCAGTGCTCGAAGATCACCCAGTTGCCGTAGCGCGGCTGCAGTGCGCCCATCGCCTTGTCGTAAGCCTGCTTCAGCGTATCGCCACCCTGCGCCGAAGCCGATACGACCTTGTAGAGCTCGGACAGGAACTGCTGCGTACCGGCCAGCCCTTCCTCGACCTGCTGTTCGCCCATCAGCGCATCGCCACGGCCCGGCACCAGCGCCTCGGCCCTGAGGTCGCGCAGCTTCTGCAGCGTCTCCGGCCAGTCCTTGTAGTGCGCATCGCCGCAATAGGGCGTGGCGCCGTACTCGACCAGGTCGCCACTGAACAGCGTGCGCTCCTCAGGCAGCCACACGATCGTGTCGCCCTTGGTGTGGCCGCGGCCGGCGTGCATGATCTCGACCTGCAGCTTGCCGAGCCACAGCGTCATGCGGTCGCCGAAGGTCATGCTCGGCCAGGTCAGGCCCGGGATCGTCTCGGCGGCCTGGAACAGGCGGGGGAAGCGCTGCAGTTCCGACTTGTAGTCCTGCTGGCCGCGCTCGACGATCAGGTCGCGGGTGGCCTCGCTGCAGATGATGTGCTCGGCGCCGTAGCCCGACGCGCCCAGCACGCGCACCGCGTGATAGTGCGACAGCACCACGTACTTGATCGGCTTGTCGGTGACGGTGCGGATATGCTCGATCACCGTCTGCGCCATCTTCGGCGTCGCCTGGGCGTCGATCACCATGACCGCGTCGTCGCCGACCACGATGCCGGTATTGGGATCGCCCTCGGCGGTGAACGCATAGGCATGCTCGCTCAGCCGGCTGAAGGTGATCTTCTTCTCCGCCATATCCGCCTGCGAGGCGAAGGCTCGTGCCATCGGTCGTCCCCAGTCTCTCTCGCCCAGTCTCGTCGGGCGCGTCAGTCTTTGCCGTACTTGTGGTACTTGGCTCTATCGCCGGTGCGCACCGTCACCTCGAAGGCGTCGTTGTCGCGCTCCATGCGAAGCGTGATCGCCGTGCCGGCCGGACCGCTGGCCCACAGCTTCCTGTAGAAGTCGGCGACGTCGTCCAGCACCTCGCCGTTCAGCGCCTGCAGAACGTCGCCGCGTTTCAGTCCCGCGCGATCGGCCGGGCCGCCGTCGGAGATGCCACCGACCACGAGCTCGCCCATGTGCTCGACCGTGTAGAGGCCGAGCCACGGCCGCGATGGAGTCGCAAGCTTGCCGTGCACGACCAGCTCGTCGAACACCGGCTTCAGCCGGTTGATCGGCACGTACATGTTGCCCGGGAAGGCGGGCGCGCCGGGACCGAGCGCCTCCTGTACCAGGAGCGAACCCACACCCAGCAAGGTGCCGTCCATGCCGACCAGCGCCGAGCCACCCCACAGCGGATAGGCCGGCACGGTGAAGATGGCGTTGTCGAGCAGGTACTCCCAGTAGCCGGCGAACTCGCGCCGACCGGCAACCTTGACCTTGAGCGTCGCCTTCTCGCCACCGACGCCCGCGACATACGCTTCGCTGCGCAGCGACAGCGCGTCGGAATCGCCGAACGGCATCGGCCGCATGTCCGGGAACGGCCGGCGGGTACGCACCAGACCGAAACCGCTCTCCGTGTCGTAGCCGACGATCGTGGCCGGCAGGCCCTCGCCGTCGCTGTTCGTCACCGTGATCGTGTCGGCTTCCATGATCAGGTAACCGATGGTGACGACCAGGCCGTTATCGTCGATCACGATGCCGTGGCCCTCGCGCTCCGCGCCCAGGGTCTGGGCCGAGCGCCGGTCCTCCGGGATGGTGGTGTGGACGCCGACCACCGCGGGCAGCACGTCGACCACCTCGGACGGCAGGTTGCTCTCGTTGCCCGGCCGGCGGGCCTCGACGCCTCGCTCGTTGCCATGGACGTGGCTCGAGCCGTTCGCGGAACCGTTCAAACCTCGGGCCATGCGAAATCCTCCGCGTGTTGGCGACCAAGATAGGCGTTGGGGCTGGCGATTGCTATATGATGTGTATGGCGCCTCCCGCCGACCCTTTTGACATTACGGACGATCCCGTACCTGGACCCGGCCCCGAGCCCGCGGCGACACGTATCGTTGTGTCTCAAGCCTATCTCGACGGGCTGAACGCGGAACAGCGGCAGGCCGTTATCCACGAGGGCGGGCCATTGCTGGTGCTGGCCGGCGCTGGCACCGGCAAGACTCGCGTGCTGACCACCCGCATAGCGCACCAATTGATCACCGGCCGCGCCCGCCCATCGCAGATCCTGGCCGTCACCTTCACCAACAAGGCGGCGCGCGAGATGTTGGACCGCGTGGCGCAACTGATCGGTGGCGCCGCCGACGGCATGTGGCTCGGCACCTTCCATTCGGTGGGCGTGCGGGTTCTGCGCCGCCACGCCGAGCTGGTCGGACTGAAGAGCAACTTCACCATCCTCGACACCGATGACCAGACGCGGCTGATCAAGCAGCTGCTGCAGGCCGAGGGCATCGACGACAAGAAATGGCCGGCCCGCGTGCTTTCCGGGATCATCCAGCGCTGGAAAGACCGCGCCCTCGCTCCCGACAAGGTGGCGACCGAGGATGCCGGCGAGTTCGCCAACGGCAAGGCGGTCGAGATCTACAAGCAGTACCAGGCGCGGCTCGCCGAGGTGAACGCGGTCGATTTCGGCGACCTGGTGATGCACTGCGTCACGCTGTGGCAGCAGCATCCCGACGTGCTGGAGCAGTACCACCGCCGCTTCCGCCACATCCTGGTCGACGAATACCAGGACACCAACGTCGCTCAGTACCTGTGGCTGCGCCTGCTGGCGCAGGGCACGCAGAACGTTTGCTGCGTCGGCGACGACGACCAGTCGATCTACGGCTGGCGCGGTGCGGAGGTCGGCAACATCCTGCGCTTCGAGAAGGATTTCCCTGGCGCCACCATCGTCCGCCTCGAACGCAACTACCGCTCGACGCCCTACATCCTGGCCGCCGCCTCGCACCTGATCGCCCACAACGAGGGGCGGTTGGGCAAGACGCTGTGGACAGAATTGAAGGAAGGCGAGCGCATCTCGCTGCGCGGCGTGTGGGACGGCGACGAGGAGGCGCGCCAGATCGGCGAGGAGATCGAGGCACTGCAGCGCGACAAGCACCTGCTCAGCCAGATCGCCATCCTGGTGCGCGCCGGGTTCCAGACGCGTGAGTTCGAAGAGCGGTTCATCACATTGGGCCTGCCCTACCGCGTGATCGGCGGCCCGCGCTTCTACGAGCGGCAGGAGATCCGCGATGCGCTGGCCTACTGCCGTGTCACCGTGCAGCCCGACGACGATCTGGCTTTCGAGCGCATCTACAACACGCCGCGGCGTGGGTTGGGCGAATCGGCGCTACGCACGCTGCGCATCATCCAGCGCGCCCAGAAGGTATCGCTGTTCGAGGCGGTGCGGCGGGCACTCGAGACCGACGAGCTCAAGGGCCGGCAGCGCAAGTCGCTCGGCGACCTGATCCAGAACTTCGACCGCTGGCGTTCGATGCTCGACGGAATGAACCATGTCGAGGTGGTCGAGACGATGCTCGACGAGTCCGGCTACACCGACATGCTGCGCGCCGACCGCTCGCCCGAGGCCGAGGGGCGGCTGGAGAACCTGAAGGAGCTGACCAACGCCCTGCAGGAGTTCGATTCGCTGGCTGCGTTCCTCGAGCACGTCGCGCTGCTGACCGACAACGCCGAGAAGTCCGGCGGCGACATGGTGAGCGTCATGACGCTTCATGCCGCGAAGGGACTGGAGTTCGACACCGTGTTCCTGCCGGGCTGGGAGGAAGGGCTGTTTCCCAACCAGCGCGCGCTCGACGACAAGGGTCTGGCCGGCCTCGAGGAGGAGCGTCGGTTGGCCTATGTCGGCCTGACCCGCGCGCGCAAGCGGGCCTACGTCTCGTTCGCCGCCAACCGGCGCGTCTTCAACCAGTGGCAGGCGGCGATCCCGTCGCGTTTCCTCAAGGAGCTGCCGACCGAGCAACTCGCGGAGTCGAGCGACGCCGGCCTCTACGCCACCTACTCCGCCGGCCACCACGGCGGCCTGCGCGACCAGGCGAGCGGCTTCGACTATGAAAGCCTCGGCGTCACCCACATGGGTCGCCCCCGCACCCGCTGGCGCGACGAGACCCTGGACGATCGCCGCGCGGCCGAGGGCGACAAGCCCGACCTCACGATCGGCCAGCGTGTGTTCCACCAGAAGTTCGGCTACGGCCGCATCATTGCGGTCGACGGCAACAAGCTCGACATCGAGTTCGAGAAGGCCGGGCCGAAGAAGGTGCTCGACTCCTTTATCGAAGCCGCATGAGTAGCGGATGGACGGCCTGGCGGGACGTCACCGCCGACAAGCGCCTCGCCGAGGAGCAGGCGCTCGAGCATCTCGCCGAGGACGGCTCCGTCGTCACCAGCCGCGAGCTGTCGCGCGATGGGCCGTGGCGCATCGAGATCTTCGGCCAGGGCGAGCGCCCTAACTTGCACGGCGACTGGACGTGGGAAGTGCTGCCCGAGAAGGACTGGGTTGCCGAGAACCAGCGCTCCTTCCAGCCGTTCCAGGTCGGCCCCTTCTGGGTCCACCCCTCGCACAACGCCGAGGGCATGCCGGCGGGCACGCTGCCGATCGAGATCGATGCCGGCATGGCCTTCGGCACCGGCACGCATGCCACGACACGCGGCTGCCTCGAATTGCTGGCCACCCTCGATCCGGCAGAGACGGTGAACGCCGTCGATGTCGGCTGCGGCAGCGGCATCCTCGCCATCAGCATGGCCAAGCTGTGGAAGCGACCGGTGCTGGGCGGCGACAACGATGCCCAGGCGATCGAAGTCGCCATCGAGAATGCCGACCGCAACGGCGTTGCCCAATTCTGCCGCTTCGTCACCTCGATCGGCCTCGAGGCGCCCGAGCTATCGAGCCGCGCGCCCTACGACCTGATCGTCGCCAACATCCTGGCCGGCCCGCTGATGGAGCTGTCGGAGTCGTTCGGCCCCGCCGCCACCCGCCCCGGCGGCCGCGTGCTGCTGAGCGGCCTGCTGGTCGAGCAGGCCGACATGATCGTCTCGACCTACAAGCGCCGCGGCTTCGTCTTCGAGCGCTCCGTCGACCGCGAGACCGGCGGCGCCGACTGGCGTACGCTGCTCCTGCGAAGGATATAAATCATCCGGGCCGCGGGCCTTCAGACCCGCTCATGCGCGGGCGCATGGAGAGATTAATGGCGGCACGAATAACCATAACTCTCGGAGAGAACGACTTCGTGGAGATTCATCTCAACGAGGAAGGGCGCGATCTGCTGGTCCGCGAGCTCCAGGGCCTGAATGCGAGCAACGAGCACCTGCATCTTGCCCCGCAAGGATACAAGATGGCGGATGTGGAACTCCGATCGCAGCCCTATCGCGTGGGTGACAAGGTCCTCGAGTGGGGAAAGATTTGCTTTCGGCTCGATGCCTGGGACCGCAAGCACTATCCGCACACGGTCGATTGAAGCATGAGCGGGCCTGGACTCTTCGGCTCTGCTTAAGCAAAGGGCCCGTTGGGGCGGTCTGGTTAGCCGGAAATGCGGAAATTCAAAAAGCAAAAAGGGCCGGCGACTGGCCGGCCCTTTCTCACTCTACGCTTACGCTACGCTACTAAACTCGAACCACTCGAACTCGTTACGCTGCGCGACGCACGTTCTGGTTGGCGGGGGTAGCATAGCCCGTGAATGCGTCCACCTGCGGCATGACGCCCGCGGCGGGCTCACGCACCGCGAAGGGAATGTCGGCGCGGGTCAGGCCGAGGTCCGACAGCTCGCGCTCGCTCATGCGATAGAGCTGGGCTTCCGCCGCGCGCACCTTGAAATCGGTCTTCATGGCGACGACGGCGCGCTTGATCAGACGGGCAACCCACAGGCCGGCGTCGATCAGGAAGACGGCGCGCGCGAAGCGGGCCTCCCGCTCGAGGCGGCGCTGGTCCGCGTGGGCAAAACCAACGGCATACCCGGTGTCTGCGTTTCCGCCCGCCGTTTCACTGGTCACGTTCTGGAAAGTCCGGATCGGCTGGGTCATCATGGATGGTCTCCTTTTTCGTGCGCTGCAGCATTCAAATGCTGCGCTGCACAGACGCAATATAGAGCCTTGGAAAATAACAATAAGTCCGGTTGCGACCATGCTGCTATGCGTCCGACGCATGAGCCATCTAAAATTGGCATCTCGCGCTTGCGGGAGAACGATTATTGCTCAATTTGCCTGTCCTGCAAGCCACGCTTAGGGTCGCGCCCATCATGACTTCTGCCCCTCCCGACGACCTTCTCCACCTGCTGCGCCAGCGCGGCCGCTCGCCCGATCCAGCCGCCCTGGAGGGGCTGATGCGGGGTATCGTGGCGGCGCCGGAGGGGCTGGCCGGGCCGGAATGGATCGAGCTGTTCGACCCTCAGCCGGACGTCCAACTGACCAAAGCGCTCACGGCGTGGCGCGATGAGATGGCCAAGGCTGATGACGGGCTGCATGCCTCCCCTGCACCGGCGGAAAGGCTCGCGAGCCTCCGTGCGGAACTGAAGCGCCGGGGACTCGACGGCTTCGTCGTGCCGCGCGCCGACGAGCACCAGGGCGAATACGTGCCGCGCCGCTCGCAGCGGCTCGCGTGGCTCACCGGCTTCAGCGGCTCGGCCGGTCTCGCGATCGTGCTGGCCGACAAGGCCGCGATCTTCATCGACGGCCGCTACACGCTGGCGGTGCGCGCGCAGGTCGACACCGACGCGTTCGTGCCGCATCAGATCCCCGAAGACTCGCCCGACGCCTGGATCGCCGAGAACCTGCCGAAGGGTGGCAGGCTCGGCTTCGATCCCTGGCTGCAGACGGTCGACGGCCATGACCGCTTCGCGCGCGCGGCCCAGCGCGCCGGCGGCAGCTTCGTGCCGGTCGAGCAGAACCCGATCGACACGGTATGGACCGACCGCCCCGCCCCGCCGCTCGCGCCGGTGCTGCCGCAGCCGGTCGAGTTCGCCGGCGAGACCAGCGAGCAGCGCCGCCATCGCATCGCCGACATCGTCGCCCGCAAGGGCGCCGACGTGGCGCTGCTGACCGCCCCCGATTCGATCGCCTGGCTGCTCAACGTGCGCGGTGGCGACGTGCCCCGCACGCCGTTCGCGCTGGGCTTCGCGCTGTTGCACGTCGACGGCCATGTCGACCTTTACATGGACCGCCGCAAGGTGCCGGCGCGCACTGTGACGTGGCTCGGCAACGCCGTAACGCTCGCGCCGCCCGACGAGCTGGGTGCGGCGATCGACATGCTCGGCACGCTCAAGAAGAAGGTGCTGGTCGAGACCTCGACCGCGCCGGTCTGGGCGGCGACGCGGCTGCAAGCGGCCGGTGTGACGATGGTGCGCGACGCCGATCCGGTGGCGCTGCCCAAGGCGTGCAAGAACGCGGTCGAGCTCGACGGCATCCGCGCCGCCCATCGCCGCGACGGTGCGGCGGTGACGCGCTTCCTCGCCTGGCTGGCGCGCGAGTCCAAGAGCAGCACGTTGCGCGAGATCGAGGCGTCCGACCGGCTGCAAGCCGAGCGCCAGGAGACCGGCCAGCTGCGCGATCTGTCGTTCGACACCATCTCGGGCGCCGGCCCCAACGGCGCGATCGTGCACTACCACGCGACGCCCGCGACCGAGCGCCTCCTCGAGCCGAGCTCGCTCTATCTCGTCGATTCCGGCGGCCAGTACCGCGACGGCACGACCGACATCACCCGCACCGTGGCGATCGGCACGCCGACGGCGGAGATGAAGGACCGCTTCACGCGCGTGCTGAAGGGCCACATCGCGCTGGGCACCGCGCGCTTCCCCGCCGGCACCACCGGCTCGCAGCTCGATGCGCTGGCGCGCACCGCGCTGTGGCAGGTCGGTTTGGACTACGACCACGGTACCGGCCACGGCGTCGGCGCCTATCTCTCGGTGCACGAGGGGCCGCACCGCATCTCCAAGGTCGGCAACACCGTGGCGCTGCAGCCCGGCATGATCGTCAGCAACGAGCCCGGCTACTATAAGACCGGCGGCTACGGCATCCGCATCGAGAACCTGGTCGCCGTGAAGGAGGCCAGGATCGAGGGCGCCGACCGGCGCTACCTCGAATTCGAGACGCTGACCCTGGCACCGATCGACCTCGAGGCGATCGACCTCGGCCTGCTGACCG
>DASXQC010000466.1:0-6782 GCA_036493235.1 Reyranella sp. | reverse complement strand
CGGCACGCTGGCGGGCGAGCGGATCGAGCTCGCCAATGGCGACGTGCTGTTCCGTAGCCGCTTCGACACCGCCCATCTGCCGTTCCTCGCCGATCACGTCGTGATGGGCGAGACGATCGTGCCGGGCGCCTCGCACATCGTGGCGATGCTGGCCGCATCAGGCGCGGCGCTGCGTGACATCGTCTTCGCCGCACCGATGATGCTGCCGGCGGACGGCTGCGATGTGCAGCTCCTCGTCCACGGCGATCAGATCGGCCTGCATGCCCGAGTCGCAGGTGAATGGACCGAGCACGCCAACGCCGTCGCGGTCGCAAAGCCCGCTGCCGAGCGGATCGATCGCGCGACGATCGCCGCGCGCTGCAACGAGGATCCCGACGGGCCCGCGGCGCTGCACGCGATGCTGGGCGATCGCGGCATCACGCTCGGCCCGTCGTTCCGCGGCATCCAGCGGCTGTTCCGCGGCGCCAACGAAGCGCTGGCGCAGGTGGCGCTGCCGGCCGGCGTGGCGCCGGTCGCGCCGTTGCATCCGGCGCAGCTCGATGCGTGCTTCCAGGCGCTCGGCGCCACCTTCACCGGCGGCGGCGAGGGCAGTGCCTTCCTGCCGCTGGCCGTCGACCAGGCTGTGCTGCATCGCCCGTGGTCCGGCCCGCTCTGGGCGCATGCCCGAGTCAGGACCGATGCCGGCGCAAGCGGCGACGTGGCGACCGGCGACATCGTCTTGTTCGACGAAGCCGGCGAGGTGATCGCGGCGATCAACGGCCTCACCATCAAGCGCGTCGTCGCCGGTGCACAGGCCGATCCGTCCGAGCGTTGGACCTACGCGGTCGATTGGCAGGCCGAGCCGGTCCTCGCTCTTCCCGCTCCCGCTGCAATCGGCGCCGCAGCCCTCGCCGCCGGCGCCATCGCCGCGCCCAAGGAGGAGCCGGGCTTCGGCGAGGCGCTGGAGCAGCTCGCCGGCGCCTATGCCGCGCGGGCGCAAGCCAAGGTGACGAAAGCAGCGCCGGGACAGGCGCGGCTGTTCGCGCACCTCGCGACGATGGCGACGGGCGCATCCGGCGGCGATGCCGACGCCCTGGCGGACAGCCTCACCGGCCGCTTCGGCCAGCGGCTGGAGATCGACCTCGCGCGGCGCAGCGGCCGTGCGCTGCCGGGCGTGCTGACGGGCGAGACCGATCCGCTCTCGGTGCTGTTCGGTGATGCGGACGGTGGCGGCAAGAGCGTCTATGCCGATCCGCCGTTCGCGCGGATGCTGAACGCCATGGTCGTCTCTGCGCTCAGGGCCGCGGTCGACGCCCTGCCGGCCGGCCGTGCATTGCGAGTGCTCGAGATCGGCGCCGGCACCGGTGCGGTGTTCGAAGCGCTGAGCAACGCCGTTCCGGCCGACAAGCTCGCTTTCACCTTCACCGACATCTCGCCCGCCTTCGTCGAGGCCGCCGAGGATCGCTTCACCGGCCTCGCGCGCTGCGCGACGCTCGACATCGAGCGCGCGCCCGAGACGCAAGGCTATGCCAGCGGCACCTACGATGTCGTGGTCGCCGCCAACGTCCTGCATGCGACCCGGGACCTGCGCGCCAGTCTGCGTCATGCCGCGCGCCTGCTCGCGCCCAACGGCCTTCTGCTGCTGCTCGAGGCGGCTAAGCGCAGCAACTGGTCGGACCTCGTGTTCGGCCTCACGCCCGGCTGGTGGCGCTTCGCCGACAAAGACCTGCGCGCCAGTCATCCCCTGCTGTCCGGCGAACGCTGGCAGGCGCTGCTGCGCGAGCGCTTCGGCGCGGCCGAGATCGTCGCCTCGCCGGGCGGCGGCGCGCAGGTGCTGGCGATCGCGCAGGCGCCAAAGGCCGAGCGCGAGACGCTGGTCTGGGAGGCGCCCGCGAACCTCGAGCCGCTGGCGCTCGCCAATGCCGCCGTCGCGGCCGTGCAGCAGGCGCTCGCCAGACCGAACCCGCCAGCATTGCGGCTGGTCACGCGCGGTGCGCAGGCTGCGGGCCAGACCAGGGTCAATGCCGACCACGCCGTGGTGCTGGGCATCGGCCGTGTCGCCGCGCTCGAGCATCCGGAACTCGATTGCCGGCTGATCGATCTTCCGGCCGGCGCCGATCTCGCAATCGCTGCAGCCGCGCCGACCGACAGCGGCGAGATCGCGTGGCGCGACGGCGCATGGCTGCGGCCACGCCTGACGCGCGCACTACTCGCTGCGGACAAGGCCTTCGAGACGACCGGAACCCACCTCGTCACCGGCGGCCTGGGCGGCCTCGGACCGCCGCTGGCCACCTGGCTGCGCGAGCACGGCGCCGAACGCGTCGTCCTGATGGCACGCACGGCCAAGCCCGGCGTCGTCCTGCCGGCCGGCGTCGAGGTCATGCTGGGCGATGTGGCGAACGCGGCCGACGTGAAGCGCGTCGTCGAGGCTTGCGGGCCCGACCTGCGCGGCGTGTTCCACCTCGCCGGCACGGTGCAGGACGGCGCGCTGCTCGGCCTCAAGAGCGACGGCCTCGACCGCGTGTTCGCCGCCAAGGTCGCGGGCGCGCGCAACCTCGAAGCAGCGCTGGGCGACCGCGCGCTCGACGCGTTCGTGCTGTTTGGCAGCTCGGCCGGCCTGCTCGGCAATCCCGGCCAGGCCGCGCATGCCGCCGCCAACTCGTACCTCGGCCTGCTGGCCGCAGCGCGCCGGCAGCGCGGCCTCGCCGGCCTCTGCATCGACTGGGGCGCCTGGGCCGAGGCCGGCACCATGACCCGCTCGTCGATCGGCGAGCAGCTGGTCGCGGCCGGCGCGGCGCTGATGGCACCGGAGCATGCCTTCGCCGCCCTCGGCCGTGCGCTGGTGGCCGACCGGCCGCGATACCTGGTCGCCGCGATCACATGGTCGCGCTTCCTCGCAGGCTACGGCGACGCGATCCCGGCCTTCTTCGCTGCGGTCGCGCCGGCGAAACAGAAAGCGGCGTTGCGGGCGATCGCTGGCGGCGATCCACGCGCGAGCGTCCCCGCCCTTCGCGGCTTCGTTGCGGCGGCAGCGGCCGCTGTGCTCGGCGCGGCGCCCAACGAGACGCCGGATCCGGACATCCCGCTGAACGAGGCCGGGCTCGACAGCCTGATGGCGCTCGAGCTGCGCAAGTCGCTCGGCAGCGGGCTCGACCTGCGCCTGCCGGCGACCCTGCTGTTCAACTTCCCGACCGTCAACGCGCTGACCGAGCATCTCGCCGGGCTGATCGGCCTATCCGAGGCCACCGAGGAGACGCCCGAGCCGGTTGCCCCGCCCGTGCCGACCGCGATTCCGCAGGAACAGATCGTCGAGAGCGTCATGCGCATGTCCGAGGACGAGATGGCCGAAGCGATCGCACAGGAGTTCGCGCTGACGGTGGGCGCCAATGGCTGAGCCAGCCCTCACCGACTCCAACCTCGGCACGCTGCTGGGCGCGCTGGCGAGCCGCGCCGGCACGGTGCCGAAGTACCGCTACCCGTCGGCCGGCACGCTCTACCCGGTGCAGACCTATGTCGTGCTGCGCGCCGGCACCGCGGCGATCGCCGCCGGCAGCTATTACTACGACCCGCAGGGCCACGAGCTGGTGGCGCTGTCCCCGCAGGTGCCGGACGCGCCCGACGGCTCGACGCCGCCGCTGCTGCTGATGCTGGCCGCCCAGCGCAGCGCCATCGCGCCGATCTACGGCAACGAAACCGAACCCTTCAGCCTGCTGGAAGCGGGCTACATGACCGAGGCGCTGCGCGCCGAGGCGGCCGACCTGTCCCTGCGCGACGCCGGCGATCCGGCGGCGAATGCCGGGCTGATCGATGCCTGCCGGCTCGAGGCGACGCATCAGCCGCTGGTCTGTCTTGCGATCGGGGAGAAAGCTTAAATGACGACCACCGCCGCCGCCGCCCGCAGCAAATGGCGCGAGGCGCTGGACTACTTCCTGTGGTTCTACACGCCGTTCAAGTCGATGTCGGCCAGCGACATCTACGAGCTGGTGTCGACCAACGCCTATAGCGGCAAGGGGCTCTACCTCAACCTCGGCTACTGGAAGACCGCGCGCACGATCGACGAGGCCTGTGTCGACATGGCGATGTTGGTGGCGAACTCAGCCGGAGTCGGCGCCGGCGACAAGGTCGTCGATGTCGGCTTCGGCTTCGGCGACCAGGACATGCTGTGGATGGAGCGTCTCGGCCCGGCGCGCATCACCGGCCTCAACATCACCACCTCGCAGGTCAAGCTGGCGCGCGAGCGGGTGCAGGAGCGCGGCCTCACCGACCGCATCGACCTGCGCGAAGGCTCGGCGACGGCGATGCCCCTGCCCGACGCCACCTTCGACAAGGTGGTCGGCGTCGAATGCGCCTTCCATTTCGACACCCGCGAGGCGTTCTTCCGCGAGGCCCAGCGCGTGCTGAAGCCCGGCGGCAAGCTGGCGCTGGCCGACGTCATCATGGCCGATCCCGACCCGCGCGCCTTCCAGCGCCGGGTGCAGCGCTTCAACTGGAACTTCTTCATGCAGAAGTACGCGGTGCCGCAAGCCAACGCCGACACCAAGGAGACCTACGCCGCCAAGCTCCGCGCCGCGGGCTTCACCAATGTCAGCGTCCGCTCGATCGGCCATGAGGTCTATCCCGGCCTGCATGCCTTCATGGCAAAGGACAAGAGCATGCTTAAGCGCTTCCACTGGCTGGCGCGACTGCCCTACTACATGACGACGAAGTTCAAGGCGGAGTCGGTCTACAGCGCCTACGACTACATCCTCGCCACGGCCGACAAGAGTCCCGGCTGAAACATCGCGTTCCACGTCCCATCGGCTTGGGACGAGTAAAACGTCGACCCGTTTGCATTTCAGGCGATTCGTCCCAGATCCTGCGCCACATGCCCGTTGGGACGATTGTCGAATTGGCGGGACGCGGGACGATTTATCCCCAATTTAATTCTATCGGTCGCAGCAAAGAACGAGCTGCGTGAGACCGCGCACCAGGATGCTTTCCTGGCGCAGCAGCGATACGACCTCGAGCTTCGGAAAGCGCCGGCCAAGCGCCTGGAACACCAGCTCGGCCTCGAGGTTGGCGAGGCTGCTGCCGGCGCAGGTATGCATGCCGGCGCCGAACGCGAGGTGGCGGTTCTCCTGGCGCTGCAGGTCGAGCCGGTCGGCCTCGGGGAAGACCTCGGGATCGCGGTTGGCCGAGCCCAGCCCGAAGCCCACCGTCTGGCCCTGGCGGATCGCCGCGCCCTGGAAGGTCAGGTCCTCCAGCGCATGACGGAAGGCGATCTGCTGCGGGCTGTCGTAGCGCAAGAGCTCGGAGACCGCCGACCGGCCGCCGATCCCGCCGGACGTCAGTCGCTGCCACTGCTCGGGGTTCTTTGACAGCGCCCACAGGCCGTTGCCGATCAGCAGTGACGAGGCCTCGTGGCCGGCGAACAGGAACAGCACGCACGCGGCGAGCAGCTCGTGCTCGTCGAGGAAGCTGCCCCCGTCATGTGCCTCGATCAGCAGGCTGAGGAGATTGCCCTGCGGCGTCCTGCGGTGCTGGGCGACCAGCCGATCGAAATAGGCGAGCAGCTCGCCCGCGCGTCGGCTGCCGGCGGCGATGCGCTCGGGCGTGCGCACGAGGTCGAGCGACAGGGTGATCTCGCGCACCCAGCCACGCACCAGCGGATGGTCCTCCTCCGGCACCCCCATCAGGTCGGCAACGATGTCGATCGAAAGCGGCGAGGAGAAGTCCGAGACAATGTCGTAGCTGCCCGACTCGGGAATGCGCGCCATGGCGGCGGCGATCAGCGCCTCGATGCGCGGCCGCATGCCCAATACGGCGCGCAGGCTGAACACGGGCGCCGCGATGCGGCGCAGGCGGGCATGCTCCGGCGGATCCTTGAACAACATCCAGCCGCTCAGCATGTCGTAGAGCGGCTTGTGCGCCGGGGGGATCGGCGGGAACGACTCCGGCGGCATGACCTTGACGATCTCGCGCCCGAAGCGGTTGTCCTTCAGCCCGGCGGCGACGTCGGCATAGCGGCTGACGAACCAGAAGCCGGTGTAGCCGACCGCGCGCGTAGAGCTCCACGCCACCGGATGTTGCTCGCGCAGGCGCGCGTAGATCGGATACGGATCCTCGAGGAATTCGGGATCGAGCGGCCGGAAGACGGTCTGGCGCGCGCCCGACATGATCACGGCGCGCCCTCCCGGGTCTTGACCACCAGCGCCGCCAGCTCGCCCACGTCCTTGGCGGTGTAGGCGGCGCGGCGCGGCAGCTTGATCGCGAGCTGCTTCTCGATCGCATCGAGGATCACCAGATGGGCCAGCGAATCCCACTCCGGCGTGTTCTTCGCGCAGGTCGCCGCGTCGATCTCGGCGCGGTCGATGCCGAGGCTCTGGGCCGCGATGGCGCAGACCTGGTCGAGCACATCGGGGGAAGACTGCATGGGCGCGGCAGCTCCGGCTTCGGTTCGGATCAGCGGCAGGAAGTTCCAGCCGAGATTGCCGGCAGCATAGCCCACGACGGGGATGGCGCGCGCGTCGGGATCGAACCGCAGGTTTGCGCTGCGGCCCAGCAGCGCCTCGAAGGCGATGCGCGCCTCCAGGCGGGCCAGCGGCCCGCCTGGGCAGGCATGCACGCCGACGCCGAAGCCAAGATGGCCGCGGCCCTCGCGCGCGAGGTCGAGCCGGTCGGGTGCCTCCCATTTCGCCGGATCGCGGTTCGCCGAGCCGGGAAACAGCATCAGCATGGCATTGGCCGGCAGCTCGACGCCAGCCAGCGTCACCGGCCGCGTCGTGCGCCGGGCGATGCGCTGCAGCGGCGGGCGCATGCGCGCC
>DASXQC010000465.1:0-3774 GCA_036493235.1 Reyranella sp. | reverse complement strand
TCTCGATCGACGTCGCGGCGCAATGGCCGACGGTTAGCATCAAGGTCGCCGCCGGATACTGCGCCTGCGCGCGCAGCGAGGCCGAGACGTAACGGAAATAGAGGGCGAACGCGTTCATCGGTCACCCGCCCTGCATTTCGAGCCGGCGCATCACGCGCTCCATCGCGAAGCGGCCGAGGGCGACCAGCACGAGGGTCCAGCCTGCCTGGAGGGCGAGGCTCTGCAGGGCGACGGCGCCGGCCAGATTGGCGAAGTAGATGCGGAACGGGATGTCGACCAGGCCGGCGAACGGCTGCAGGTGCAGCATCGTCTGCACCGACTCGGGGAAGAAGTTGAGCGGCAGGAGTTGGCCCGAGAAGACGATCACCATGGGTGCGAGCACGGCATTCACCCCGCGCTCGTTGAGACTCGCGGCGACGACGATGTTCGCCAGCATCAGGATCGCCGTGGCGAGCGCGACCATGAGGGCGAAGGAGACGACGAACAACAGCGCAGCCGCCAGGCCGGCCGGTGGCTGCCAAGCCCAGGCTTCCAGTCCGACCAGCGGCAGGACGATGCCGGCACCCAGCAGCATCAGCACGGCCCGCGGCAGGGCGCGGGCCAGCATCCAGCCCAGCGTGCGCGCATACCAATAGCCGTAGGCGTCGAGCGGCCGCAGACGGTCATAGCCGACGCCGCCGGTGCGCACGGCCTGGCTCACCTCCGGATCGGCCAGCCACGGCAGCAGCGCCAGCAAGGCCTGGCCGAGCCAGACATAGGTGACGGCGTCGCGCAGGCTGATCGGCGCCGCCGCGGGATTGGCGCCATAGAACGCCGCGAGCACCATGATCTTGATGCCGCCCCACCAGCACTGCGTCGCAAAGCCGGCCAGCGCGGCCGCACGATACTGCAGCATCAGCTGGAACCGCGCGCGGAAGGCGGCGAGGTAGGGACGCGAAGCCGGCAGCATCGTCAGGCCTCGTGCGCGTCGTGCAGTTCGTAGAAGCGCGCGATCACCTCCTCGATCGCGACCTCGTCGACATGGATGTCCTCGACGGCATGCTGCGTGGCGATGGCGGCGATCAGCTTCGGCGTCGGGATCTTCGCCGGATCGAACGCAAGCTCGAGCGAGCGCTCGCCGCTGGCCCGAACGGTAACACCCGGTATATCGAGCGCCGGCGCGGGGCCGGCGAAGTCGATGTGCAGCCGGCGCTCGGCAAGCACGCCGGCTCGCAGGCTCGCGAACGGCCCGTCGGCGAGCAGGCGGCCCTGGCCGATGACGATGACGCGCTCGGCCAGCGCCTCGACGTCCTGCATATCGTGGGTGGTGAGCAGCACGGTCACGCCTCGCTCGCGGTTGAGCCGGCGCACGAACTCGCGCACGGCGAGCTTCGACGGCGCATCGAGGCCGATCGTCGGCTCGTCGAGGAACAGGATCTCGGGATCGTGCAACAGCGCGGCGGCGAACTCCGCGCGCATGCGCTGGCCGAGCGAGAGCTGGCGCACCGGCTGGGCGAGCAAGGGTTCGAGCCGTAGCATCGCCACCAGCTCGTCGCGCCGCTGGCGATAGCGTGCCGGATCGACGCGGTAGATGTCGGCCAGCAGGTCGAAGCCGTCGATAATCGGCAGGTCCCACCACAGCTGGCTGCGCTGGCCGAACACCACGCCGATGCGCGCGACATGGCGGATGCGATCCTCATAGGGAATGAGTCCGCCGACTTCCACGCGGCCGCTGGTCGGCCGCAGGATTCCCGACAGGATCTTCACTGTCGTCGACTTGCCGGCGCCGTTGGGGCCGATGAAGGCGAGCAGCTCGCCAGCCTCGAGGCTGAACGAGACGTCGGCCAGCGCGTGCACCGGCCGCCACTGCCGGCGCACGAGGCCGTGCAGGGCACCGGTGAGGCCCGGCGCGCGCTCGGCAACACGATAAGTCTTGGCCAGCGCCTCGACGAGGATCTGCGGCATGCGCGACCCGCCTTCTGGGAAAAGGGCGCGGACCCTATGCGAGGTCCGCCGCCAGGTCAATCGCCGGCTTGTGCACCGGCCGCGGGGCGTCCCCGCCAGCGGCCGGCGAGTGCGATCAGCCTCAGCCGCAAACGATCGAGCGACAGGTAGATCACTGGCGTGGTGTAGAGCGTGAAGATCTGGCTGAGCAGCAGGCCGCCCATCACGGTGATGCCGAGCGGCTGGCGCAGCGACGAGCCCTGGCCGAGGCCGATCGCCAGCGGCACTGCGCCCAGCACCGCCGCCGCCGTCGTCATCATGATTGGCCGTAGCCGCACCATGGCCGCTTCGTAGATCGCCTCCTTGCCTTCGCGGCCCTCGTCGCGCTCGAGACGGATCGCCACGTCGATCATGATGATCGCGTTCTTCTTGACGATGCCGATCAGCAGGATGAAGCCGATCAGCGCGATCATCGAGAACGGCACGCCGAAGACCAGCAGGGCGAGCGTCGCGCCAATGCCGGCCGACGGCAGCGTCGACAGGATGGTGAGCGGGTGCATCGTGTTCTCGTAGAGGATGCCCAGCACGATGTAGACCGCGAGCAGCGCCGCCGCGATCAGCAGTGGGATGGTCGACAGCGAGTGCGCGAAGACCTGCGCCGAGCCCTGGAAGTTGCCGTGGATCGAGGCCGGCGCGCCGATCTCGCGCATCGCCTCCTGGATCGCCGCCCCCGCGTTGCTGAGCGAGCCGCCCGGCGGCAGGTTGAAGGACAGAGTCGCGGCGACCAGCCCGCTCTGGTGATTGACCTGGATTGCGGTATGGCCGGTGCTGGTGGTGGCGAGCGCGGTGAGCGGCACCATGGTCTCCGGCGCGGTGCTGTCGGCGCTGCCGCTCGACGTCCCGCCGCGGCTGTTGGAGATCGCGTTGGTCGCCTGGTTGGCCTGGGCGTTGGCGTTGAGCGCGTTGGCGGTCGAGGTCGCGGCCTTGGGCGCCACGGAGGAGAAGGTCTTGACGCCGCTCACCGTCCCACCCGGCATCTGGGTCTGCTGCGTGCCGGCCACGTTGCCGGCCGCCGTGCTGAGGAAGAGGCGGCTAAGATTGGTCGGATAGTCCCAGTACTTCGGCGCCACCTCCATCACCACGAAGTACTGGTTGTAGGGATTGTAGATCGTCGAGACGGTGCGCTGGCCGAAGGCGTCGTACACGACGGCGTCGACCTGGTTGGGCGTGAGACCGTAGCGCGCGGCGGCGGTGCGGTTGATCTTGAGGTAGGTCTGCAGTCCATTCTGCTGCATGTCGGTGTTGACGTCGGTCAGCGCGTCGCGGTGCTTGCCGAGCTCGGTGATCAGCTTGGGCACCATGGCATAGATCGCCTCGGGATCGTCGCCGCTCAGCGTGTACTGGTATTCGGCCGCGGTCTGCCGGCCACCGATATGCAGGTCCTGCTGGGCCTGCAGGAACAGCCGGGCGCCGGAGATGGCGTTGAGATGTGGCCGCAGGCGCTGTACGACCTGCTGCGCCGAGATCTTGCGCTGGGCGAGCGGTTTCAGGGCAAGGAAGACGGTGGCGGTGTTGCCAGCGCGGCCGGCCGAGCCCGAGCCCGCGAAGCCGAACACCGAGGCGACCGCAGGATCCTTCTGCACGATGCCCTGCAGCTGGGCAAGCTTGGTGGCCATCGACGGGAAGGAGATCGCCTGGTCGGCGACGATTTGGCCGATGACGATGCCGGTATCCTGCTCGGGGAAGAAGGTCGAAGGCAGCAGCTTGAACAGGAAGACCTGGCCCACGATCAGGCCGATCAGCACCAGCCCGACCAGCAGCGTGTGGTCCAGCACCGGCCGCAAGGTCCGG
>DASXQC010000464.1:0-4333 GCA_036493235.1 Reyranella sp. | reverse complement strand
ACGTTGCGCATGAAGTGGACGCGGCAGCGCTGCCAGGACGCGGTGAGGATCTTGGACACCGATGCCTTGATCCCTTCATGACCATCGGAGATGACCAGCTTCACGCCACGCAGGCCGCGTCGGGCGAGCTTGCGCAGGAAGGCCGTCCAGAAGGTTTCGGCCTCAGAGTGACCGACATCCAGGCCCAAAATCTCGCGCCGGCCATCGGCATTGACGCCGACCGCCACGATCACGGTGCGGATTCCGATGAAGTCGGCCGGGCATTCCGAATGATGTCGGCCACCTGATTCCGATTGAAGCCGGCCATCGATTCCGATCGATGTCGGCCGGGGTGGCGAGCGCCCGCTGGTCGGTTGTCGTTTGCCATTCCTATGGTTGCATGGTCAAGCGGGCTGCGTTGATGGAGTGAGCTTCCTGCGCAGGGAATCGCCTTTGAGCTTGAGGCGATGGGCGTTGTGGAGGATGCGGTCGAGGATCGCGTCGGCGATGGTCGGCTCGCCGATGATGTCGTGCCATCGGTCGACGGGGATCTGGCTGGTGATGAGGGTTGCGCCGCGGCCGCAGCGATCCTCGACGATCTCCAGGAGGTCGCGCCGCTGGTCAGGCCCGAACGGCTCGAGCCCCCAATCGTCGAGGATGAGCAACCTCACCTTGCCGAGCCTCTTCATCAGGCGTGGATAGCGGCCATCGCCTCGGGCCAGCGCGAGATCGGGGAACAGCTTGGGGACGCGCTGATAGAGCACGGAGTGGTCGTCGCGACAGGCCTTGTTGCCGAGGGCGCAGGCGAGCCAGGATTTGCCGACGCCGGTGGGTCCTTCGATGATCAGGTTCTGCGGCGCTTCGATCCAGTCGCCGGCGATGAGCTTCTGGAACAGGGCGCGATCGAGGCCGCGGTGTGCACGATAGTCGACGTCCTCGATGGTGGCGCGCTGGCGCAGCCTTGCATGACGCAGCCTGGCGGTGAGGCGGCGGTTGGAGCGCTCGGTGGCCTCGCGATCGAGGAGCAGCGCAAGCCACTCGGCGTGGTCGAGCTCGGCGGCCGTGGGGTTGTCCTGCAGTTCGGCGAAGGCGCGGGCCATGCCAGCGAGGCCGAGCTTGACGAGCTGATCGACGGTGGGATGGGTGAGCAAGGTCAGTCTCCTCAGTGGTAGTAGCGGGAACCGCGGATGTTGGGATGGTCGAGCGGCAGCTCAGGTGCCGTGGCTGCGCGCGGCAGCGGCTGACGATCCAGCCCTTTGTCGAGGATGGAGCTGATCGAGCCGTAGGATCGGGCGCCGATCTCGAGGCCGCGGCGGCAGGCCGCCTCGAGCCGCTCGACACCGTACTGACGAGCCAGCCGCAGGATGCCGAGGCAGGCGCGGAAGCCCTGTTCGGGATGGGGCCGGCTGCGCAGGATGACCTCGACCAGCGTGGCGGTGTCGGGCCCGATGGTGGCGGCGTCGCGTTGGATGCGCTCGTGTGTCCAGCCGGCGTGGCGGCGATGCGAGCTCGGCATGTGCTCGGTCACCGTAGTGTGGCGACCGCGCGCGCCGCCCAGCAGATGACAAGCGACCCGCTCGCCCCTGTGGAACAGCTCGACAGTACGCTGGGTGATGCGCGCCTCGACCTGCTGGCGCAGCAAGCGGTGCGGCACCGAGTAGTAATGGCCGTCGACGTCGACGTGATAGTCGAGCCCGACGCGACGTTGGCGCCACTCGGCGTAGACGTAGGGCTCGATCGGCAGGGCGGCGAGCGCCGGCCGGTCGAGCTCATCGAACAGCTGGCGGCGGCTGACGCCGAGACGGCGCATCGGCCGGTCGTTCAGTTCGCCGAGCAGCATGGCGATCGCGCCGTTCAGCTCGGCCAGCGTAAAGAAGCGCTGGTTGCGCAGGCGAGCCAGGATCCAGCGCTCGACTACCTGCACGCCGACCTCGACCTTGGCCTTGTCGCGTGGGCGCCGCGGCCGGGCCGGCAGGATCGCCGTGCCGTAGTGGGTGGCGAAGTCCTGGTAGGTCGGGTTCAGCCCCGGCTCGTGCCAGTTGGCCTTGAGCACGCCGGCCTTGAGGTTGTCGGGCACGATCTGGCGCGGCACCCCGCCGAAGAAGGCGAGCGCGCGGCCATGCGCACCTATCCAGTCGGGCAGGGTCTGCGTCCAGGTCGCCTCGGCCCAGGTGTAGTTCGATGCGCCCAGCACGGCGACGAAGACCTGGGCGGTGCGCACCTCGCCGGTGCGGCCGTCGACCAGCTCGACGGTCTGGCCGGCATAGTCGACGAACAGCCGCTCGCCCGCCGGATGGACCTGGCGCATGACCGGCGACAGGCGACTCTCCCATTCCTCATAGAGTTCGCAGAAGCGCGAGTAGCCGTAGCCCTCTGGAGCTGCCGCGCGGTACTCCTGCCACAGCAGCATCAGCGTGACGCCCGGCCGGCGCAGCTCGCGATGCAGGCTCGGCCAGTCAGGCTCCGGCTTGCGGCGCGTCCCGGGTGAGGGCCCGCCACGCACGAACAGCAGCGCCTCAAGCGCCGTGTCGGTCAGCCCCTCGGGCAACGGCCAGCTCAATCCGGCGGCCGTCGCGCGGCCGGCATAGTCGCTCACCGTGCTGCGCGCCAGCCGCGTGCTGCGCGCGATCGCCCGGTCGCTCAACCCCTCGGCCTTGAGCCGCAATATCTCCCTGACACAACGCATCGGCACTCTCTCGGCTGGCATCGGCTCCCCTTCTTTGGCAGGCCAGGGAGCCTATGCGGTTCAACCAGAGATCGAGCGCCGCCACCCACAGGGGGTGGCCGACTTCAAATCGGAATCAGTGGCCGGCTTCAAATCGGAATGGGTGGCCGACTTCCCTCGGAATCCGCAATACGAGTCGACAGCGTGCGAGCCGAGGTTTCGCCGACCAGCGAGGTCTAATGGAGAAGGTTGCGCTTTCTGTCGTTCGTGCGCTGCAGCGCGGAAGCTGGGAGGTGGCGGCTAAACTCCATGCCGAAGCAACGAAGCTCCCAGAGGCACTCGTTCTCAAACAAATAGAGAAAAGCCTCGATTGGCGTGAGAAGACAGTCCAAGTTCCTCGCAGTGTAATTGACTCAGCGAGTCCCTAATGCCGAGGAACCACACCCCCTCTTAGGTGCCGCTTCGATCATCTCGAGGGTGATCCTCGATCTCTCTGTTTCGTCCGGCCTTTCGTTCGTTGCCAGAGGTCGCGGAACTAGCCGTCAACGCTAGAGGCGAAAGCTAGCAACAATCCAGAAATGGCGCCTCTCCGTTCGTCGATGCGGGATGCCATGGCAATAGCTTAGCGTGCCTGCTCCTCGATTTGTCGGCCATCGTCGTGAGGCAGGCGACCGGCCAGCAGTTGGAAGGCCGCAGCCTGCTCGCAGCAGGACGGCAACGCGGCGCGCCTCGGCTCGTGAATGACGGCATCTGCAGGCTGAAGGCCGCGTCCGTTGGCTAAGCGGGCGCTGCCGGGCTTTGCGATGGTCAGTGCCGGGAGCGAGGCGAAGTGCCGACTTCGTGGAACAAAGAACAAGCACAACTGCTGCGCTGGATCGCTCTTGCCGGCGGAGGTGTGACGCGGACCAATGCAATCGCGCCGCCCTTGACGGCTTGATTACCGAAGGTTGGGTTTGGAGGGAACGGCCGACGTGCATTGCTTACAACCTAAAGATAGGGCAGCGGTGATGCGACTGGGCTCACACCACCGCTGCTTCATCTCCGTCAGACGACTTCGTCGAGCATGAGCATTTCCTCAGTCTTGGTGCCGGTGTCGGCCAGCTCCTTCAGGAACTTTTCGCGCTCGGTCTTGATCTTGTCGCGCGCCGTGGTCAGGCTGTTGCGATCCGTAAAACGCACCACAACCATCTGCTGGTTGGCGTGCGGGCCTTCAACGATGCGATAGCGTTGCATGCTCTGGAAGCCGGTCTGTTTGCTCCAGATCGATTTGGCATGCTCATAGATTTTGCCGGCCTTGTCCTCAGCGGCCTGCGGAATTGAGTATCTTGCTGCCATGGTAAACATCTTGGGTTTCCCTCGTTGATTGATGATTGTACGCGCTTACGCGACGCGATACATGCGCGGCTCTACTCGATGAAGGCGGTTCAAGAGGCCCGGCTGCGGCGGGACCGTCGTCAGCATCCGGATTTAACACTTGCCACCGTCTGCTGCCGCTCAGTGAACACCTCATCGTCTATGCCGGCAAGGTTACGGGAATACGACGGCGGCTTGGCCCGGCCTGATGCCGAGCGACTGGCAGCGGTCGACTTTCCACGAGATTTCGGGAAAATCGGCGACGGGTGATGGGCGCGATCGGATCGGGAAGATCCATCGGGCTTTGGCCGCGACACGGTGGAAGGCTCGCGCTGG
>DASXQC010000463.1:0-4251 GCA_036493235.1 Reyranella sp. | reverse complement strand
CGATCGCTGACATGGCGGACGACGCCGAGATCGTGCGCGACGAACAGCATCGACAGGCCGAGCCGGTCCTGCAGCTCGAGCAGCAGGTTGATGATCTGGGCCTGCACCGAGACGTCGAGCGCCGAGACCGGCTCGTCGGCGACCACCAGCGTCGGATCGAGCGCCAGCGCGCGGGCGATGCCGATGCGCTGGCGCTGGCCGCCCGAGAAAGCGTGCGGGAAGCGCGTGCGCGCCGCCGGCGGCAGGCCGACCAGGTCGAGCAGCTCGCGCACCCGCGCCTGCCGCTTGGCGGCCGGCACGCCCGACACCAGCAGCGGCTCGGCGATGATGTCGCCCACCATCATGCGCGGATTGAGCGACGCATAAGGGTCCTGGAAGATCATCTGCATGTGGCGCCGATAAGGGCGGAGCGCGGTACGCGACAGCGGCGCCAGGTCGACCGTGCTGCCAGCCTGCGGCGAGAAGCGGATGGCGCCGGAGGTCGGCGGCAGGGCGCGCAGGATGCAGCGCGACACCGTGGTCTTGCCGCAGCCGGATTCGCCGACCAGCGCCAGGGTCTCGCCGCGCGCGATGCTGAAGCTCACGTCCTGCACGGCGCGCACGCGGCCGACCTCGCGCTGCAGCAGTCCGGCCCGGATCGGGAAGGATTTGCACAGCCTGTCGACCTCGAGCACGGTCATGCCGGCACCGCGTGGAAGCAGCTCGCGCCGGGATGATCGGGCGACAGGGCCGGCGGCGGCTCGACGCTGCAGCGGCCGGCGATCACCTCGGGGCAGCGTGGATGGAAGGCGCAGCCGGCAGGTCGTGCTTCGGGATGAGGCACCGCGCCGCCGATCGTCGCCAGTCGCTCGCGTGGCACCGCGCGCATGCTGGGCACCGAGCGGAGCAGGGCGCGGGTGTAGGGATGGCACGGCGCGGCGAACAGCGCGCGGACGGGGGCGAACTCGACGACCTTGCCGAGATACATGACCGCCACTTCGTCGGCCATCTGCGCGATCACGCCCATGTCGTGGGTGATCAGCATCAGCGCCATGCCCTTGGTGCGCTGCAGGCGGCGCAGCAGGGTGAGGATCTGCGCCTGCGTGGTGACGTCGAGAGCGGTGGTCGGCTCGTCGGCGATCAGGATCTCCGGATCGGCGGCCAGCGCGAGGGCGATGCCGACGCGCTGGCGCAAGCCGCCGCTCAACTGGAAGGGATAGACGTCGATGCGGGTCTCGGGACGCGGGATGCCGACCTCGCCCAACAGCTCGATCGCACGCTGGCGGGCGGGACCTTTGGCGAGGCCGCTGTGCGCGCGCACCGCTTCCATGATCTGGTTGCCGACCGTGTAGTGCATGCTGAGCGCGCTCATCGGTTCCTGGAAGATCAGGCCGATCTTGCCGCCGCGCACCGCGCGGATGGCGTCGCCCTTGGCATCGAGCGCGGTCAGGGTCTGTTGCTGCGGTGTGCCGGGATCGAGCTGTACCTCGCCCGAGACGATGCGGCCCGGTCGGTCGATCAGGCGCAGGATGGCGCGCGCGGTCAGGCTCTTGCCGCAGCCGCTCTCGCCGACCACGCCCAGCACGCGTCCGGCGTGCAGGTCGAGGCTGACGCCATCGAGCGCACGGGTGGTGCCGGTGTCCTGGACGAAGTCGACGACCAGGTCGCGCACCGAAAGAACCCTACGCGCGGTCTCAGCCATAGGGATCCGCCGCGTCACGCAGGCCGTCGCCCAGGAAGTTGAACGCGAGAATCACCAGGATCACCGGGACTGCCGCGGAGAGCAGCCAGGGCGCGCCGGCCAGCACCTGAATGTTCTGCGCATCCTGCAACAGGATGCCCCAGCTGATCGCCGGTGGGCGCAGACCGAGACCCAGGAAGGAGAGCGAGGTCTCGCTGACGATCATCACCGGCAAGGCGAGGCTCACGGCGGCGATGATGTGGCTGGCGAAGGAGGGCAGCATGTGCCGCAGGATGATGCGGAGCTGGCTGGCGCCGGCGAGCTCCGCGGCGATCACGAAATCCTCCTCGCGCAAGGCCAGGAAGCGGCCCCGCACCACGCGCGCCAGCTCCGTCCAGCTCACCAGCGAGATGATCAGAGTGATGGCGAAGTAGACCTGGGTAACGCTCCAGGTGTTGGGCAGCGCGGCGGCGAGGCCCATCCAGAGCGGGATAGTCGGGATCGAGCGCACGACCTCGATCAGGCGCTGGATCACCGTATCCACCGCGCCGCCATAGAGACCCGAGACGCCGCCGAGCAGGATGCCGAGCACGAGGCTGAGCCCGACGCCGGCCAAACCGATCGACAGGGAAATGCGGGTCGCCACGATCAGGCGCGAGAACAGGTCGCGGCCGAGCTGATCGGTGCCGAGCAGGAACAGGCCGTCGACCGCCTCGCCGCCCTCGATGCCCAGCAGATGGATGTCGGTCGGGATAAAGCCGAACAGATTGTAGCGGTAACCGTGGACGAACAGCCGGACCGGCAGCTTGCGCGTGGGGTCGGGCGTATAGGCGAGCTTGAAGGTCTTCAGGTTGCGCACGCCCTTGAGGCCGCTGACATGCGGATTCCAGCCTTTGTCATCGAACAGCGAGATGCCCTGCGGCGGGATGAAGCTGCGCCGCGCATCGGTGGCGTGCGGATCGGCGATCGCCAGGAAGTCGGCAAGCACCACGACGAGATAGAACAGGCCGACCACGATCAGGCTGGCGACCGCGAGCTTGTGGCGGCGGAAGCGCCACCAGGTGAGCTGCAGCTGCGTCGCTTGGGCAAAGCGCTCCTCGGTCGTGGTCGCGGCGGCGACGCTCATGCTCGGCCCTGCAGGCGAATGCGCGGCTCGACCCACATCAGCAGGAGGTCGGAGATCAGGGTGCCCAGCACCGTCAACACGCCGAGCAGCAACACTATGGTGCCGGCGAGGAACATGTCCTGTGCCAGCAGCGCCTGCAGCAGCAGCGGTCCAACCGTCGGCAGGCCGAGCACCAGCGACACGACGATGCTGCCTGACACGAGATAGGGGAACAGGTAGGCGCTCGAGCTGACGAAGGGATTGAGCGCGGCGCGCACCGGATATTTCACCAGCACGCGTTTCTCGCCGATGCCCTTGGCGCGCGCCGTGACGACGTAGGGTTTGCGCAATTCGTCGAGCAGGTTGGCGCGCATGATGCGGATCAGCTGTGCGGTGCCGGCCAGCGCCAGCACGCAGGCCGGCAGCGGCAGGTGGCGCATCAGGTCCCAGAACTTGGCCCAGCTCCACGGTGCCTGCGCCATCTCGGGCGAGAACAGGCCGCCGACGCTGAGGCCGAGATAGCGGAAACCGAGATACATCAGGATCAGCGCCAGCAGGAAATTGGGCACGGCGAGGCCGATGAAGCCCAGGGTCGTGGCGATGTAGTCGCCGACCGAGTATTGCCGCGCCGCCGAATAGACGCCGATCGGCAGCGCGATGATCCAGGTCAGGAACAGTGCGGCGAGCGATACCGCCATGGTGAGCCACAGCCGGTCGCCGATCACCTCGGTGACCGGCCGCCGCCACATCATCGAGACGCCGAAGTCGCCCTGGACCACGCGGCCCATCCACCGCGCGTATTGCACCGGCACCGGCCGGTCGAGGCCGTATTCGCGGCGCATCGCGGCGGCTTGCTCTTCGGTGACCGTGCTGCCGCTGGCGGCCAGATTGGCGATATAGGCATCGACGAAATCGCCCGGCGGCAGCCGGATGATGATGAAGGTCAACACCGAGATCGCCGCGCACGTGACCAGTGCCAGCGCCAGGCGACGCGCGACATAGATCAGCAAGTCGGTGGCACCGTCATCTTCGTTTCCCCTCGACCTTCTTCTTTTTTGTCGTTCTCGTTGAGGAGGAGCGTATCGCAGGCCATCCGCAAGTCCAGCAAACCTTGTCTCGCGTGTCGGACGGGCGCGCAGGCCCGCGTCAGGCCCAGCGCGCCTTGTCGGGCTTGTCGCTCGCGGTCAGCAGCGTCGCCGTCGAGACGATCGTCCAGTCGCAGAGATCGTAGCGGCGGCTGAGCGCATCGCGCACTTTCGTCTCCGCCTTGCCTTGCGGGATCTTCGAGCGCTCCCACATCGCAAGGTTGGGCCGACGCGTCAGCAGCAGGCTGCGCACGCCGGCGTGGATGCCCGCGCCCGTCACCTCGTCGGCGGCGGTGGCGGTGCGGTCGCCGGCCGCCTGCCACAAGCCGATCACCTGCGAATCGTAGGCGCTCTCGAAGCCGGGCCAGGCCTGGGCGCAAAGGTCGAGGAACTCCGGCCAA
>DASXQC010000462.1:0-17350 GCA_036493235.1 Reyranella sp. | reverse complement strand
CCGTGGAGCAGCAGCAGTTTGGGAGCACCCGCTGAACCGGCCTCACGATAGAAGATCTTGAAGCCGTCCACGTCGGCGTGCCGATACTTGATGCTCGTCATGGTGCATCTCCTGCAATGGTTGGTGACGTTCTGGGAACCGTCGCTTGGCTAGGCGAACTCTCTAAGCCTCGGCTCGGACCGCCGTGATCGCCTCGCGGAGCACCTCCACGACGACGGAGGGGGCGGTCACGGGCGGCATGTGATCGACGGCATGCGAGTGCACTCGAGCCTGCATGCGCGATGCCATGAAGCGCTGATTGTCCTGGATGATCATCCGGTCCTGCTCGGCCACCAGGAACCAGGACGGACGGTCCTTCCACAGCGGCCTCGGCACCGCGACGGTGATGCAGGCAGGCGAAATCGGCCGCTGGGTTGCAGTCAATACAGCCAGCTCCTCCGCGGCGGCGTTCTGCGCGAAAGCGGCGGCGAAGGCCGCGTCGGGCAGATAAATCAGGCCGTGATTGTCTGGCACGAGCTTGGGCGCCTGGGGATGCGGCTCGCCGCGGTGGAACACGTCCGCGACGGTCTCGCCCTCATCTGGGGCCAGCGCGGCCACGTAGACGAGCGCCTTCACCTTGTCACTCCCCGTGGCGGCGATTACGGCACCGGCATAGGCATGGCCGGCAAGCACGACCGGCCCCGGCACCCGTTCCAGGGCACGATCGAGTGCCGCCACGTCGTTCTGGAATGAGGTCAGGGGCAGCGGCGCTGCGATGGCTCTGATGCCGTCAGCCGCCAGCTTCCCGACCACCTTCGACCAACTCGATCCGTCGGCCCAGGCACCGTGGACGAGCACCACGCTCACATCATCCATGGGCATTTCACGCTCCGCGAATAGGACTGTGTTGATAACCTATTAAACACTATCAGAACGGTTATCTTTGAATGATGCATAACTTGTCCAGTAGCCTTTTAGAGGTTATCTGTGACAAATCATCCGCAGATGCGCTCGACGGGCGAGCCGCCGCGCCAGAAGAGAGGGGGCAGTGATGGAGCGCCGTCCGCCGGCGATGTTTGTCGGCGATGCCCTTGGGTTGGATTTCCTCAATTCGATCGCAACGCCGGTCGACACCGCCATCGACTGGATTTGTGATGGCGAGGGCTATCTGAGCTGGCTCGATCAAGCCCATTTGGTGCCGGGCGATGTGCTACGGGACATACGAAAGCGCGCCCCGCCCGGAGAACTCGACAAAGTCGCCGATCAGGCGAGGAGCCTGCGCGAATGGTTCAGAGGCTTCGTGCGCAGGCATAAGGGCAGGCCTCTGACGGCAGGGGCTCTTGCCGAACTGGAGCCGCTGAACCGTCTGCTCGGGCGCGACGAGTCCTTCAGCCGGATAGTGCCCCTGCCGAACGGGCGAGAGCCCTTCGAGCTTCAAGCCCAACGCCGATGGCGCAATCCCGATGCGCTTCTGCTCCCCGTCGGCGAAGCGTTGGCACGGCTCGTCTGCACGGAGGACTTTTCAGACGTGAAGGCCTGCGAAGGTCCGGCCTGTACGCTCCTGTTCGCCGACCACACGCGTGCCCGTGCGCGACGGTGGTGCAGTATGGCGATCTGCGGAAACCGAGCGAAGCAGGCCGCGCATCGACATCGGCTGAAGGCACATCAACACTGACGACGAATGCAGCGCATGAAGCCGCGTTCAGCGTTTCACTCAGCGCATCGGCCCTAAGCCCGACCGTATGCGCCTGACACGCACATTTCGATGGTCTCGATGTGCTAGGCTCCTCGCATGTTCATCGCCATCGTTCAAATCCCCATGACCAAGCGGCCGCGCGACGCAGCCGTCGACTCGGCCCGCAAGACGGCGCCGACCTACACCGCGCTCGGCGCCAAGGGGCTGCTGAAGAAGTATTACCTCAACGGCGAGGCTGGCGGCGGCGGAGTCTATCTCTGGGAATCGGAGGCCGCCGCCCGTGCCTGGTACACGCCGGAATGGGAGACGCGCATGGCGGCTGCGTTCGGCGCCAAGCCGACGGTGACGTACTACGACAACCACGCCGTGGTGGACAACGAAGCCGGCAAGGTCCGGATCGAGGAGTGACAGCGTCTTACGCTGACGGAGGGGTCAGAGGCACCACGACTTGCGGCCCATGACCCCTCCGTCGGCGATAGGGCTGTTTCGCACTAGTGCGAAACTGCCTAGCCGCCACCTCCCCATTTGAATGGGGAGGAAGAAGACAGGAGAAATTGAAATGCAGAAGCGTCGTCTCGGCCGCACGGGCCTCGAAGTCTCCGTCCTCGGCTACGGCGCAGGTGCCGTCGGCGGATTGTTCACCAAGGGCGATGCCGCCGACCAGGAGCGCGCGATTGCGCGCGCCGTCGAGCTCGGCATCAACTACATCGACACCGCCGCGCACTACGGCAACGGCGAGTCCGAGCGCAATCTCGGCCGCGTGCTGGGCAAGCTGAAGCCCAATGTCGTGCTGGGCACCAAGTTCCGGCTGAAGGCAGCCGACCGCGCCAACGTCGCCGACGCCGTCGCACGCTGCATGGACGAGAGCCTGAAGCGCCTCAACCTGGATCACGTCGACCTGTTGCAGCTCCACAATCCGCTGGTTGCCAAGGACGCCGACGATCACATGGACGTCGAGATCGCCCTCAACGAAGTCGTGCCGGCGCTTCACAAGTTGCAGAAGGCGGGCAAGACGCGCTTCATCGGTTTCAGCGGTGTCGGCGAGCCGGCGGCGATCCTGAAGGCGGTCGATTCGAAGGCGTTCGACACCGTGCAAGTCGTCTACAACGCGCTCAATCCCAGCGCCGGTGGGCCGATGCCCAAGGGCGCGCCGGGCCTGGACTACGGCCGCCTGCTCGATCGCGCGAAGGCAGCCGACATGGGAACCATCATCATCCGCGCGCTGGCGGGCGGTGCGCTGTCCGGCACCGAGGCACGCCATCCGCTCGCCATGCAGGCCGTCGACCCGATCGGCTCGGCGCCGAACTTCGCGAGCGACGTGGCGCGTGCTCGGCAGCTCGAGCCACTGGTGAGGGATGGCACGGCGGGCAGCCTGGTCGAGCTGGCGCAGCGCTTCGTCATCGCCCATCCGGCAGTGTCGACCATGCTGGTCGGCTACTCGACGCTCGATCAGCTCGAGCAGGCGGCCGCTGCGGTGGCGAAGGGGCCGTTGCCCGCAGCGGCGCTCGCGAAGATCGCGTAATCTTTTGCCGGGGGCGCGCCATGCTCTTTGTCTTCCATGACATGACGCGCCAAGGAGTGGCGCGCCCCCGGCGAAAGACTATGAGCGGCCCATGCCGGGCTGCTGCAGCATGAACGGGCCGCTCAGGCGGTCGCGGTAGACGCCGACGCCGGACATGATGCTCTGCACGTAGTTGCGGGTCTCGCGCAGGGGGATCATCTCGATCCAGTCGACCATGTCGATTTTGCCCGAGCGCGGATCGCCCATCGTGTCGAGCCAGCGCGCCACGCGGTTAGGCCCGGCGTTGTAGGCGGCGAGCGCTATTTCGTACGAGCCGCCGAAGCGCTGCAGCATCTGCGAGAGATACTGGCTGCCGAGCGCCACGTTGTATGCCGGATCGCTGGTGAGCTTGCTCTGGATGAACGGGATCGACATCTTGCCCGCGACCTCGCGCGCCGTCGCCGGCAGGAGCTGCATTAGGCCGAGCGCGCCGGACGAGGAGATCGCCGCGGCGTTGAAGCCGCTTTCCTGTCGCGTCACGGCAAGCGCCAACGCCCGCTCGACCGAGCCGGTCGAGCCGAGATCGATCACCGGGAACGAGGCGTCGAACAGCGTCACGCCGCTGCTCGTCGCGCGCTGCGCAATCACCAGGGCGACATCGGGTCGCTTCAGCTCACTGGCGAGGTGCGCCAGCAGCAGGGTCTCGCCCGGGCCGGTCACCAGGCGCGCCAGGCGCAGCAGGAACGGCCGCGTGCGCTCGCTGTCGCCGCTCTGGCCGATCCAACGCGCCACCGTGACTAGCTCGCGGCCGGCCAGCGCCTGCTGGTCGGCGTCGGAGGCGATCGGATCGCTCGGTACCTGGCGCGAGCCGCCCGGCAGCTTGTGGGCTGCGAGCTGACCGTAGAACGTCTGGCCGAAGGCGGCGGCGCGGCTATACCACTCCTGCGCTTCCTTCTTGCGGTTCGCCGTCTCGTCGGTACGGCCGAGCCAGTAGGCGGCGCGGCTCTTGGAGTTTTCGGTCGGAGCGCCGTCATAGAGCGTCTGGAAATGCTTCTGCGCCTCGGTCGGCTTCTTGAGGTGGCGCAGCGCAATCCAGCCGGCCAGAAACTCGGCCTCGGCGAAGGCGATGCCCTTGGTCTGGCCGTGCTGGACGGTGACGGCGTAGGCGTCGGCGGCGCGGCCGGCCGACAACAGCTCGCGCGCAAGCTGCTGGCGCTCGTTCCACCAGGCGTCGGTCTGGTGCGCAGGCGGCTGGCTGGCGAGGGTCTTGGCCTCGGCAAGGTTACCGGTGCGGCGCAGCCACGCGAGCTGCTCGAGCTTGATCGTCGGATCGGCGAGCCTCGCCGGCGCCACGCCGCGCAGCACGATCGGCGCGTCCGCGGCTTTCGTCGCCATGGCGAGACGCGCGTTGGCGACCGCCTGGTAATCGGGCGGCAGCTTCGGCAGGAGATCGCGCGCGGTAGGGGCGCGGCCCTCGCGCATGATGCGGTCGAAGCGGGCGATCTGGTCGTCGGCCGAGAGGTGCTGGCCGTACTTGTTGAGGAAATCTTCCTCGTCGGCCTTCTTGAAGGTGGCGTTGCGCCAGCTCTCGCTCGCGAACTTGGGCACGCTCGACGGGCTGATCGTCGAGGCGGCCTCCAGCCGCTTCATGTGGCCGGCGCTGGTGAGCGGTGGGAACGCGGTGAAGTAGGCGAACACCTGTTGCGCCGACGTGCCGGGGCCGATCCGGTCCTCGACCTGGCGGCGCAGCACCTCGGGCTCGGGCCAGTCGGGGTTCTCTCGCAGGAAGCGCCAGGTCGAGGCGAAGTCGGCATCGGTTTTGGGTGCGACCCGCAGCACGCTCCAGTCGACGATGCGGACGAGCAGCGGATTGTTGAAGTTGGCGACGGCGGCGCGGGCGTCGGCGTAGCGGCTGTCGTCGATCGCCTTGAAGGCGGCGCCCAGCGCCGACGCCTCGCCGGGGCTGAGGGTCTTGGCCGAGCTCAACGCCTGGGACAGCTCGGTCGGCGTCGCGGGCGGCAGCACGCCGTTGCCGTCGCTGCCGATCGGAATGGTGGACGCGGTTGGAGCGGTCGACGGGTGCGGCGCCGGAGAAGGTGTCGGCGCTGCCCCTTGCGCCGATGAGGGGGGCGTGCGGCGGATGCCGGTGTCGGGCCTGGCCTCGCGCAGCTGGTCGCCGCTCTCACCGCGCAGGATGGTCACGCCATGCTGTTGCTGCTGCGCCGCGGCCGGGCCCATCAGAAGGGCGGCCACCGCTAGCACGAGGGGGGAATATTGTTGTTTCACTCCAGGAATCGTAGGCACCTCAAGGCGGCATCACAATGGCAAGTTGCTCACCTTGCCGGGCTGGGGAGCGGGGCCTAAACTGATCGATTGCTGGAATTCGGGAGGAAACCATGTTCGCCGGATCACTCGTTGCGCTGATTACCCCGTTCAAGAACGGATCGGTCGACGAGAAGGGATTCGAGAAATTCGTCGGCTGGCAGATCAAGGAAGGCACGGATGGCCTGGTGCCCTGCGGCACGACGGGCGAGTCGCCGACCTTGTCGATGGAAGAGCACAAGCGGGTGATCGACATCTGCATTGCGACGGCCAAAGGCACGGGTGTGCCGGTGATCGCCGGCACGGGCTCGAACTCGACGGCCGAGGCGATCGAGCTGACCCAGCACGCCAAGAAGGCCGGCGCCGATGCCGCGATGCTGGTCGTGCCATACTACAACAAGCCGACCCAGGAAGGCCTGTTCCAGCACTTCAAGGCGGTGGCCGAGGCGGTCGACATTCCGATCCTGCTGTACAACGTGCCGCCGCGCACGGGTGGCGACATGCATGTCGAGACCGTGATCCGGCTGTCGCAGGTCAAGGGCATCGTCGGCATCAAGGATGCGAGCTACGACATGGCGCGGCCGACCCTCACCAAGCTCAAGGCCAAGAAGGGCTTCGTGCAGCTGTCGGGCGAGGATGCGAGCGCGGTCGGCTTCCTGGCGCAGGGCGGTGACGGCTGCATCTCGGTGACGGCCAACGTCGCGCCGCGCCTGTGTGCCGACATGCACGACGCCTGGAAGGCCCGGAACCTCGACAAGGTGTTCGAGATCCAGGACCGGCTGATGCCGCTGCACAAGGCGATGTTCTGCGAGACCAGCCCCGGCCCGGTGAAGTACGGCGCCGAGCTGATCGGCCAGTCCAGCGCCGAGATGCGCCTGCCGATGGTGCCGATCGCCGAGAGCAGCAAGAAGGCCGTGCGTGAGGCGATGGTCCACGCTGGCCTGGTCAACTAGTCGGCTGCAACCAGGCGACAGAAGAGTTCTCCTTGGCGAAGAAACCGCTGGACCGCGTCGTGGTGGCCCAGAACCGCAAGGCGCGGCACAACTACTTCATCGAGGAGACCTTCGAGGCCGGCTTGTCGCTCACCGGCACCGAGGTCAAGTCGCTGCGCGGCGGGCGGAGCTCGATCGGCGAGTCCTATGTCACCGAGGATGGCGGCGAGGCCTGGCTGGTCAATGCCGACATTCCCGAGTACGCCGCGGGCAACCGCAACAACCACGAGCGTAAGCGGTCGCGCAAGCTGCTGCTGCATCGCGGCCAGA
This sequence comes from Reyranella sp., assembly GCA_036493235.1. Taxonomy (GTDB): domain Bacteria; phylum Pseudomonadota; class Alphaproteobacteria; order Reyranellales; family Reyranellaceae; genus Reyranella. Next base: position 10,590 of record DASXQC010000462.1, on the reverse strand, counting down.
TCAACAAGCTGATCGGCGCCATCCAGCGCGAGGGCCGCACCGTCGTGCCGCTGCAGGTCTATTTCAATGAGAAGGGCCGGGCGAAGATCGAGATCGCGCTGGCCAAGGGCAAGCAGGCGCACGACAAGCGCCAGTCGATCAAGGATCGCGATTGGCAGCGCCAGCGCGCTCGCCTGCTCTCGCATCGCTGATGCCGACCGTCCTGATCACCGGCGCCGCGCGCGGGCTCGGCCTCGAATTCACCAAGCTCTATGCCGCCCGGGGCTGGAAGATCCTGGCCTGCGCCCGCAATGCCGATGGGCTGAAGAGCGTGAAGGGTGACGTGCAGCATCACCCGCTCGAGGTCACCGATTACACGGCGGTCAAGGCGCTGGCCCGGAAGCTCGAGGGCGAGGCGATCGACATCCTGATCCGCAATGCCGGCATTGGCGGCTCGCGCGGCTCGCCCGGCCAGGACTTCGGTGCGTTCGATGCGGCGGAGGCGCGTCGGATCTTCGAGATCAACGTGGTGGCGCCGCTGATGATGGCCGAAGCGTTCGCGGACCATGTCGCGCGCTCGCAGCAGAAGAAGCTGATCGCCATCACCAGCATCCTGGGCAGCCTCGCCCACAACAATGGCGGCCGCTACTTCTACCGCGCCAGCAAGGCCGCATTGAACATGGAATGGAATTGCCTCTCGATGGACCTCGCGGCCAAGGGCGTGACCTGCGTGGCGCTGCATCCGGGCTGGGTGCAGACCGACATGGGCGGCTCGGGTGCGCCACTCACGATCGACCAGAGCGTGCCGGCGATGGTGAAGACGATCGACGGCTTCACGACAGCGCACAACGGCCGCTACATCCAGTACGACGGCGCCGAGTTGGCGTGGTGAAATATTCCTCCCCATTCAAATGGGGAGGTGGCGGCGTAATCGCCGACGGAGGGGTCATGAGCAACGACATTGGTGCGGCTCATGACCCCTCCGCCCGCGTAAGACGCGCGCCCCTCCCCATTTGAATGGGGAGGGGTTAGAAAAGGCCATGCTGCTGACGGAAGAACAGACCCTGATCCGCGACACCGCCCGTGCCTTCGCGCGCGAGCAGGTGCTGCCGCATGTCCGCGCCTGGGAAGCCGCCGGCGAGATCCCGCGGCCGCTGCTTGCGGAGATGGGCAAGCTCGGCTTCCTGGGCATGACCGTGCCGACCGAGTGGGGCGGCGCCGGCGCCGACATGATGTCCTATGTACTGGCGCTGGAGGAGATCGCGGCAGCCGACGGCGGGCTGTCGACGGTGATGAGCGTCAACAACTCGCCCGACTGCGCGGCGCTGCTGACCTACGGCTCGGCCGAGCAGAAGGAGAAGTGGCTGAAGCCGCTGGCCCAGGGCGAGATCCTCGGCGCTTTCTGCCTGACCGAGCCGCACGCAGGCTCCGACGCCTCCAACCTCAAGACGCGCGCGGTGAAGAAAGGCAACGGTTGGGTGCTGAATGGTACCAAGCAGTTCATCACCTCGGGCCGCACCGCCGATATGGCGTTAGTGTTCGCAGTGACCGATCCCAACTCCTCAAAGCGCGGCATCTCGTGCTTCATCGTGCCGACGAAAACTCCGGGCTACCGGGTCGCGTCGGTCGAGAAGAAGCTCGGGCAGAAGTCCTCCGACACCTGCCAGATCGCCTTCGAGGACTGCACCGTCGGCGCCGACGCGCTGCTGGGCGAAGAGGGCGATGGCTACCGCGTGGCGCTGGCCAATCTCTCGGTCGGGCGCATCGGCATCGCGGCCCAGTCGGTCGGCATGGCCCGCGCGGCCTTCGAGCTGGCCCGTGCCTATGCCGGTGAGCGCGAGGCGTTCGGGAAGAAGATCATCGACCACCAGGCCGTGCAATTCCGGTTGGCCGACATGGCCACCAAGGTCGCCGTGGCGCGCCAGATGGTGCTGCATGCTGCCGCACTCAAGGACGCCGGCCGGCCATGCCTCACCGAGGCCGCAATGGCCAAGCTCTATGCTTCCGAGATGGCCGAAGAGGTGTGCTCGGCCGCGATCCAGATCCATGGCGGGTATGGCTACGTCGCTGACTACCTGGCCGAGAAGATCTGGCGCGACGTGCGGGTGTGCCAGATCTACGAGGGCACCAGCGACGTGCAACGCATTCTCATCGGCCGGGGCCTCGCGGCGCTGTGACACCTGCCTCTCGCTTGTCGCAAGGCCTTCATCGTGCAAAGCTCATTCCCTATGAAGAAGGGCCGCCCGTGCGGCTCCAAGAGGCAGGGGAGCCTGGGCGGCGGATGGAACACCGTGCGCCGTAGTGCTGGGGTACTTGGGGTGATCGCCGCCGCGCTGAGCGTCGCGGCCGGCCTTGTTGCGACCGGCATCGCCGTGGCCGGTGAACCACCAGTGCCGGGCGCCCACGTCATCCAGATGCAGACCGCCTTCAATCCCGGCCTGCCCGGCGCGGGCGAAGGCCTGCGCGCCTTCACCAAGACGCTGCATCACCTGTCGGGCGGCTCGCTCGCGATCAAGATTATCGAGCCCGGCCACAACGCGCCGACCAAGGACATGCTCGACGCCATCGTCAACGGCGACCTCGAGGCGGGCTTCACCTGGGCCGGCTATGCCGCGGCCAAGGCGCCGGTGTTCAGCCTGTTCGCGACCGTACCGTTCGGCCCCGGGCCGAGCGTAATGACGTCGTGGCTGCTGGAAGGCCATGGCGGCAAGATCCATCACGACGCCTACGACAAGCTCGGCGTCGCCGGCATCCCGTGCGGCGTGCAGGGCGCCAAGGGCGGCGGCTGGTTCCGTGCCGATCTCAGCACGCCGGAGGACTTCAAGGGCGTGAGGCTGCGCTATGGCAAGATCTCCGGGCCGGTGATCGCGAAGATGGGCGCGACCTGGGTGCCGTTGCCGGCCGGCGACTTCTTCTACTGGCTGCAGCAGGGCCGGGTCGATGGCGGCGAAATGGCGACGCCCGCGATCGACGCCGCGCTCGGCTTCGACAAGCTCGGCCTGCCCTACTACCTGCCGGGCTGGCAGCAGCCCTCGGCGGTGATCGACTTCCTGATGCGCAAGGACAAGTGGGAGGCACTGACCTCGGCCCAGCGCGCGCAGATCGAGACCACCTGCCACGCCAACATTGCCTGGATGCTGAGCCGCTCGCCGCACACCCAGGCTCTGGCGCTCGAGAAGCTGCGCACCGCCGGAGTCGTCATCAAGCAGTGGTCGCCCGCGATCATGCAGGCGTTCCACAAGGCCTCGGACGAGGTGCTCAAGGAGCGGGCCGAGACCGACCCCGACTTCGCCGCCGCCTGGGCCGACCAGAAGGAGTTCGTGGCGCAGGGCCTCGACTGGCGCTCGATGTCGCGTCTGCCGTAACAGCTGCTTCGAAACGGCTGGCTTGAACCGGGGCCGGGGTCCGGGCAGGTTGGCCGGGACATGACCGTTCTCGCTTCGCAGATCGACACCCGCTCCGACACCTTCAAGCGCAACGCCGAGGCGATGCGCGGGCTGGTCGCCGACCTCAAGGACCGCACCGACAAGGTGCGGCTGGGCGGCGGCGAGGAGAGCCGCAAGCGCCATCTCTCCCGCGGCAAGCTCTTGCCACGCGAGCGGGTGCGGGCGCTGCTCGATCCCGGCTCGCCGTTCCTCGAGCTGTCGCCGCTGGCCGCGCTGAACATGTACGACAACGACGCGCCCGGCTCCGGCGTGATCACCGGCGTCGGCCGGGTGAGCGGCGTCGAGTGCGTGATTGTCTGCAACGACGCCACCGTGAAGGGCGGCACCTACTATGCGATGACGGTGAAGAAGCATCTCCGCGCGCAGGAAGTCGCGATGGAGAACCGCCTGCCGTGCATCTATCTCGTGGATTCCGGCGGCGCCAACCTGCCGCAATGGCCCGAGGTCTTCCCCGACAAGACCCACTTCGGCCGCATCTTCTACAACCAGGCCAACATGTCGGCGCAGGGCATCCCGCAGATCGCCTGCGTCATGGGCTCGTGCACCGCGGGCGGTGCCTACGTGCCGGCGATGAGCGACGAGACGATCATCGTGCGCAAGCAGGGCACGATCTTCCTCGGCGGCCCGCCGCTGGTGAAGGCCGCGATCGGCGAGATCGTGAGCGCCGAGGATCTGGGCGGCGCCGACGTGCATGCCCGCACCTCGGGCGTGGCCGACCACTACGCGCACAACGACAGCCACGCGCTCGGCATGGTCCGGCGCATCGTCGCCAACCTCAACTGGAAGAAGCAGCCGTCGCTCGCCCTGCTGCCGCCGGTCGAGCCGCGCTATGCCGCCGAGGAGCTGTACGGTGTCGTGCCGACCGACAGCCGCACGCCCTACGACATCCGTGAGGTGATCGCCCGCCTGGTCGACAACAGCGAGCTCGACGAGTTCAAGCACCTCTACGGCACGACCGTCGTCACCGGCTTCGCCCGCATCTGGGGCCATCCCATTGGCATCATCGGCAACAACGGAATCCTGTTCAACGAATCGGCGCTCAAGGCCTCGCACTTCATTGAGCTGTGCGGCCAGCGCGGCATACCGCTCTTGTTCCTGCAGAACATCACGGGCTTCATGGTCGGCCGCAAGTACGAGGCGGGCGGCATCGCCCGCGACGGCGCCAAGATGGTGACCGCTGTCTCGACCGTCGGGGTGCCGAAATTCACGGTGATCGTGGGCGGTAGCTACGGCGCCGGCAACTACGGCATGTGCGGCCGCGCCTACGGCCCGCGCTTCCTGTGGATGTGGCCCTCGGCGCGCATCTCGGTGATGGGCGGCGAGCAGGCGGCGTCGGTGCTGGCCACCGTGCGGCGCGACAACATCGAGGCCAAGGGCGGCGCGTGGTCGAAGGAGGAGGAGGCTGCGTTCAAGAAGCCGATCCTTGAGCAGTACGACCGCGAGGGGCATCCGTACTACGCCACAGCTCGGATCTGGGATGACGGCATCCTCGATCCGGTCGACACGCGCATGGCTTTGGCGCTCGGCCTTTCGGCGGCGATGAACCAGCCGATCGGCCCGACCAAGTTCGGCGTGTTCCGGATGTGATCGCGTCATGAGCGAGTCGATCCTGACCTCCATCGCCGATGGCGTGGCGACGCTCCGCTTCAACCGCGCGAAGGAGATGAACTCCCTCGACGCCGATACCGCGCGCGCGATCCGCGACGCCGTCGAGGGCTTCGCGGCCGACGAGGCGGTGCGGGTGATGGTGGTGGCCGGCGATGGCAATGCCTTCTCGGCCGGCGGCGACTTCAACTGGGTGCTGGGCTGGCCCGAGCTCGACGCCATCACGCGCCATGCCTTCGCCGACGCGCTGATGCAGGCGGTGCAGGCGATCTACGATTTCCCCAAGCCGTCGATCGCCCGCGTGCAGGGCGCGGCGGTAGGCGGGGGCGTCGGCCTGATGCTGGCCTGCGACTTCGCCGTCGCGGCCACCCCGGCAAAGTTCGGACTGACCTCGGTGCGCAACGGCCTGCTGGCCGGCATCGCCATCCCGGTGCTGATCGAGGCGGTCGGCCCGCGAGTCGCGCGGCAGCTGCTGATGCATGGCGGCACGTTCGATGCGGCGACCGCGCAGCGCATCGGCCTGGTCGACCAGGTGGTCGATGCCGACGTGCTCGATGCCACGGTCGCGGCGCTGGCCGGCGAGCTCAAGCTCGGCGCGCCGTCGGTCCAGACGCTGATCAAGAAGCTGGTCACCCAGATCAACGCCCTGCCGCACGATTCCAACGCCGCCGACATCCTGGGCGAGCACGTCGCTAACCAGTGCATCACCGAGGAAGCCCTCGAAGGCATGAAGGCGTTCCTCGACAAGCGCAAGCCGAAGTGGGCCATCTGATGTTCTCCAAGATCCTGATTGCCAACCGCGGCGAGATCGCCTGCCGCGTCATCAAGACGGCGCGGCGGCTCGGCATCAAGACGGTCGCCGTCTTCTCCGACGCCGATCGCGGCGCGCGGCATGTCGCGATGGCCGACGAGGCGGTGCACATCGGCGGCTCGCCGGCACGCGAGAGCTACCTCGTGGTCGACAAGATCCTCGACGCTGCCCGGCGCACCGGCGTGCAGGCGATCCATCCGGGCTACGGCTTTTTGTCGGAGAATGCGGGCTTCGCCGAGGCCTGCGAGAAAGCAGGCGTCGTCTTCATCGGCCCGCCGCCGGCAGCGATCCGTGCGATGGGCTCCAAGAGCGAAGCCAAGAAGATCATGGAGAAGGCCCGGGTGCCGCTGGTCCCAGGCTATCACGGCGACGACCAGTCGCCCGAGCTGCTGGCGAAGGAGGCCGAGCGCATCGGCTTCCCGGTGCTGATCAAGGCGTCGGCCGGTGGCGGCGGCAAGGGCATGCGGGTGGTCGAGAGCGCCGCGAGGTTCGCCGACCAACTCGCCGGCGCCAAACGCGAGGCCAAGGCGTCGTTTGCCGACGACCACGTGCTGATCGAGAAGTACCTGACGCGGCCGCGCCACATCGAGATCCAGGTGTTCGCCGACAAAGGCAACTGCCTCTACCTGTTCGAGCGAGACTGCTCGATCCAACGCCGGCACCAGAAGGTGATCGAGGAGGCGCCGGCGCCCGACATGGACCCGGCGCGGCGCAAGGAGATGGGCGAGGCGGCCGTCGCCGCGGCCAAGGCGATCGGCTATGTCGGCGCGGGCACGGTCGAGTTCATCGCCAATCAGGACGGCACGTTCTACTTCATGGAGATGAACACCCGCCTGCAGGTCGAGCATCCCGTCACCGAGATGATCACCGGCCAGGACCTGGTCGAATGGCAGCTCGTCGTGGCTGCCGGCGGAAAGATGCCGCTCAGCCAGGACCAGCTCTCGATCGACGGCCATGCGGTCGAGGTCCGGCTCTACGCCGAGGACCCCAACCGCAACTTCCTGCCCTCGACCGGCACGCTGGTTCATCTACGCCTGCCGACCGAAGGCCCGCATGTCCGCGTCGATACCGGCGTGCGCGAGGGTGATACGGTCACGCCGTTCTACGATCCGATGATCGCCAAGGTGATCGTGCATGACCGCGACCGCACCTCGGCGATGCGGCGCATGGCAGCGCTGATGGGCGAGACCGAGGTGGTCGGCGTCACGACCAACGCCGCGCTCCTGAAGGCGCTGTGCTCGCATCCGGCCTTCGTCGGCGGCGAGGTCGATACCGGTTTCATCGAGCGCCATCGCGACGAGCTGTTCACCAAGGCCGGGACCGCCGACGATCGTGCCTTCGCGGTGGCGACGCTGGCACGGGTCGCCGAATGGACGTCGGCGTCGAACGATCCGTGGGACCAGAAGAACGGCTTCCGTTTGCTCGAGACCGGTCACGACGAGGTGCGCTGGAAGGACGGCGAGCGCGACGTCGCGGTGATCGTGCGCCGGCCCCGCGATGGGTCGCTCACCCTCGAGCTGCCCGGCGGCGCGGTCGAGGCCTACGTGCGTCGGGGTGAGGGCGGCCGTCTGGCGATTCGCCTCGGCAACGACACCTTCACCGCCGCTGTCGTGCGGCGCACGGCCAACGACGGCGGCATCGACTACACGCTGTTCGCCGATGGCGGCAGCCAGCGCCTGCGCCTGGTCGATCCGCTCGACGTTACGCAGTACGAGGCCGTCGCGTCAGGCGAGGGCTCGGTGCGCTCGCCATTGCCCGGCAAGATCATCGACCTGCGCGTGAAGCCCGGCGACACGGTGAGCCGCGGCCAGCCGCTGCTGGTGCTCGAAGCCATGAAGATGGAGCACACGCTGGCGGCGCCCGCCGACGGCAAGGTGAAGAGCGTGCGCTACGCCGTGGGCGAGCAGGTGCCCGAGGGCGCCGAGTTGGTGGAGTTCGAGTGAGCGCGCTGCTCGGCGGTTGGCAGCTCGAAAGCTGGTCGTTCGTCTACGAGGACGGCCGCCCGCCCGAGTACCCGATGGGCGTAGATGCCAAGGGCTACATCCTCTACACGCCGACGGGACAGGTGAGCGCCACGATCATGCGTGCCGACAAGAGCGAATGCTTCGCCTATGCCGGCCGCTACGAGCTCGCTGAGGGCACGGTGTTCCACGTCATCGAGCTATCGACCGATCCTGGGTTGGTCGGCTTCCGATCGACGCGACACATCCGGCTCGAAGGCGACCGGCTCACCCTGTCCGGGCCGGATTTCCGGCCCGGCACCAAGCGCACCCAGCAGATCGTCTGGCGCCGCGCCTGAAGCACATTCCGCATAGGCGGAATGTGCCCTTTCCAGGCTAGCCGCGCCCGCGGCTCAGCAGGGCGTTCAGCAGGATGGCGCCGAAGGTTGCCGTGCCGATGCCGCCCATCGCGAAGCCGCCGAACTTCAGGGTGAAGTCGCCGGTGCCCAGCACCAGGGTGATCGCGGCGACCAGCATGTTGCGGCTGTCGGCAAAGTTGACCTTGTTGTCGACCCAGATACGCGCGCCGGCCACCGTGATCAGGCCGAACACGACAATGCTGACGCCGCCCATCACCGAGGTCGGGATGGTATGGATCACCGCGCCGAACTTGGGCGAGAAGCCCAGCAGGATGGCGAACAGGCCGGCGACCACGAACATCGCGGTCGAGTAGATGCGGGTGGCGGCCATCACGCCAATGTTCTCGGCGTAGGTCGTGGTGCCGACGCCGCCGACCGAGCCCGAGACCATGGTGGCGACCGCGTCGCCCAGGAAGGCGCGGCCGATATAGGGATCCATGTCGCGCCCGGTGGTGGCCGAGACCGCCTTCAGGTGACCGAGGTTCTCGGCAACCAGGATCAGGACAACCGGCGTGATCAGCACGATCGCGCGGCTGTCGAACACTGGCGAGGTGAAGTTCGGCATGCCAAGCCAGGCGGCGTTGGCCAGCAGCGTGCCGTCGATCGGCTTACCGAGGTCGAGTCCGTTGGTGAGGATCGCGTAGAGGACGGTCGCCACGACCAGGCCGACCACGATCAGCAGGCGCCGCGTCATGCCGCTGGTGAACACGGCGACCAGGCCGATGCTGACGAAGGTGATGACCTCGATCCAGGCGTCGAACTCGGTCGGCGCCATGCCCTTGATCGGGATGGAGGCGAGGTTGAGTCCGATCACGGCGACCACCGAGCCGGTCACGACCGGCGGCATCAGGCGCTCGACCCAGCGCGTGCCGCTCGACATGACGGCGAGCGCGATCCCGGCATAGACCACGCCGCAGGCGATCACGCCGCCCAGTGCCACGGCGACATTGGGATTGGGCCCCTTACCGCTGTAGCCGGTGGCGATGATCACCACCGAGATGAAACCGAAGGAGGAGCCGACGAAGCTCGGCACCTTGCCGCCGGTGATGGCGAAGAAGATCAGCGTCCCGACGCCGCTCATCATGACGCAGACGTTGGAATCGAAGCCCATCAGGATCGGGCACAGCACATTGGCGCCGAACATGGCGACCACGTGCTGCAGGCCGAGCGCAATGGTTTGAGGCCAGGGCAGTCGTTCGTCGGGTGCGACGACGACGCCTTCGGCGGCCGGTTTCAGTTTCCAGAGCATGCCTGGCATTCCCCCGATGTTGTTGGCGCTATTGTCCGGACTTCGGCTGTGGAACAGAACCCCCGGTGTCCCGTGCCGGAAAAGAAAAGGGCGCCAGACGGCGCCCTTTGCATTCCTGGTGACCAGGAAGCCTCAGTTCAGGAACTTCAGGTACTGGCCGACGAAGTCGCAGCCGACATCCTTGGAGTAGGCGTCGATCAGCTTCTTGGTGATCGGGCCGGGGATCTTACCGTCTCCCACCGCCGCGCCGTTGAACGCCCGGACCGGCAGGATGCAGAGGCTGGTCGAGGTCAGGAACATCTCCTCGGCGTTGGCGGCGTCGAACATGTCGATGTCGCCGACCGTGCACTTCACGCCGAGCGCCTTGGCCATGTCCATGGTCATCTGCCGGCTGACACCCGGCAGCACGTAGCGCTCGGACGGGGTGAACAGTTCGCCCTCGCGCACGATGAAGATGTTGGAGCCCAGGCCCTCGGCGAGGTTGCCGTGCTCGTCGAGCAGCAGCGGCCAAGCGTCGGGATTGAGCGCCTTCACCGGCTTCTCGGCCATGATCATGTTGAGATAGTTGTGCGTCTTGGCACGTGGCGACAGCATCGACGGCGCGATGCGGCGGGTCGTGGTCGTGAACACCTCGGCGCCGTCGCGGTAGAGCTTGGCGCGCTTGGCGAAGGGCAGCGGCAGGACCTCGATCACCACGTTCGGGCCGGTATGGTCCCAGCCCTCGTCGCCGACCGCGTCGACGCCGCGGCTGACCCGCTGGCCGACCCACCAGTCGCCGGCGGCGGCGCGCAGATGCTCGTTCTTCTCCACCACGGCCTCGCTGTTCGCGACCATCTCCTTGGGAGAAATACCCGGATCGATCTGCAGGTAGCGCAGCGAGCGGTAGAAGCGGTCGATATGCTCCTTGAGGCGGAACGGCGTGCCCTCGAAGGTGCGGGTCATGTCGAACGCGCCGTCGCCGTACTTCCAGCTGCGGTCGCGGAACGGGATCATGACCTGATTCTCCGGCATGAACTTGCCGTTGAACCACGCGATGCGTTGATTGCTGAGCTGCTGGGCCATCTTGTTCCTCTCCGGTTAGGCGAAGGCTATTCCGCCGGCGGCTGGCGGGGAAGTGCGCCGCCGGCGTTTGGGTTCGATT
>DASXQC010000461.1:0-14951 GCA_036493235.1 Reyranella sp. | reverse complement strand
GCCGTCGACCTTCTCGTTCAGGATGAAGTGCGTGCCGGGCAGCTTGTCGACCACCGCGCGGATCGACACGCCGACCGCGCCGTTGCCGGTGTCCCAGGCGACCTTGAGCTTGCGGCCGGGCTTCACGTCCTTGAGCAGGCGCGCGGCATACGCCTCGAGCACCGGCTTGCTCTCGGTCTTGCCCTCGCCGGTCTCGAAGTCGCCCTTGCCGGCTACCTCACCCAGCGCCTGGATGTCGGCGCCGTAGAACGACTTCTTGCCCATCATCATCTTGAAGCCGTTGAAATCGGGCGGATTGTGCGAGCCGGTGATCTGGATGCCGCCGTCGGTGTCGAAGTGCCAGACCGCGAAGTAGAGCATCGGCGTCGCCGCCAGCCCGATCTCGACCACGTCGATGCCGGTCGAGGTCAGGCCCTCGGCGCACGCCCTGGCCAGCTCGGGCGAGCTGAGGCGCCCGTCGAAGCCCAGCGCCACCCGCTTGCCGCCGTTGCGCTTCACCATCGTGCCGAAGGCGCGGCCGATCGCGTTGGCGTCGGCCGTATGCAGGGTCTGGCCAACAATTCCGCGGATGTCGTACTCGCGCAGGATCGTCGAATCGAACTTATGGCCCGTCTTGCTCATCAATGGCTCCGCAGTAGCTGTCAGGTGCGCGGCTTGGGACGGCCGACGCCTTCGTAGGCGAAGCCCAGGCCACGCATCTCCTCGGGATTGAAGATGTTGCGCAGGTCGATGATGCGGGGCTGTCGCATGGCCTGCTTGATACGCCGCGGATCGAGGCCGCGGAACTCATGCCACTCGGTGATCACAACCAGGGCATCCACCTCGAATGCCGCCTCGTAGGCGGTCTTGGCGTAGGTGATGTTCTTCAGGACCTTGGCCGCCTCGGTCATGCCCTCGGGATCGAAGGCCACGATTTTCGCACCGGCCGCCTGCAGCGCCGGCACGATGTCGAGCGAGGGCGCATCGCGCATGTCGTCCGTGTTGGGCTTGAAGGTGAGGCCCAGCACGCCGATCGTCAGGCCCGACACCGCGCCGCCGCAGAAATCGATGACCTTGCGCGCCATCCGCTTCTTGCGGCCGTTGTTCACCTCGATGACCTGCTCGACAATGGTCTGCGGCGCATTCACCTCACGCGCCGTGTAGGCAAGCGCCAGCGTATCCTTGGGGAAGCACGAGCCGCCGAAGCCCGGGCCCGGATGCAGGAACTTGCGGCCGATGCGGCCGTCCAGCCCGATGCCGCGCGCCACGTCGTGTACGTCGGCGCCGACCCGCTCGCACAGGTCGGCGATCTCGTTGATGAAGGTGATCTTGGTCGCGAGGAAGGCGTTGCCGGCGTACTTGGTGACCTCGGCCGTCTCGATGTTGGTGAACACCATCGGCGTCTGGATCAGGTTGAGCGGCCGGTAGATCCCCGACATGACCTCGCGCGCGCGATCGCTCTCGACACCGATCACGACCCGGTCGGGCTTCATGAAGTCTTCGATCGCCGCCCCCTCGCGCAGGAACTCCGGATTGGAAGCAACGTCGAACTGGGCCGCAGGCTGCGTCTCGCGGATGATTCGCGCGACCTCGCGGCCGGTGCCGACCGGCACGGTCGACTTGGTCACGATCACCGTGTAGCCGCTGATCGCGTTGGCGAGCTCGGCCGCGGCGGCATAGACGTAGGTCAGGTCGGCATGGCCGTCACCGCGCCGGGTCGGCGTGCCGACGGCAATGAACACCGCATCGGCATCGGCCACCGCCAGGCTGGTCGTGAAGTCGAGGCGGCCTGCCTTGACGTTGTCGGCCACCAGCTTCTCGAGGCCCGGCTCGTAGATCGGGATCTCGCCCTTGTGCAGGCGCGCGATCTTCTCGGAGTCCTTGTCGATGCAGATCACGTCGTGGCCGAACTGGGCGAAGCACGCGCCGGACACCAGTCCGACATAGCCCGACCCGATCATGGCGATACGCATCGCTTCAGCCTTTCAGCAGACGCTCGAGCAGCGCCCGCGTTTCTCCCGCGGTATCCGGCCGGCCGAGCGCCACGGCGACATTCGCCTCGAGGAAGCCCAGCCGGTTGCCGCAATCATAGCGCCCGCCAGTGTAGCGCATCGCGTGGAACGGCTTGTTGCCGATCATCTTCGCGAGAGCGTCGGTGAGCTGGATCTCGCCGCCCGCCCCGGTCTCCTGCCGGTCGAGATGGTCGAACACCTCGGCCTCCAGCACGTAACGGCCAATCAGCGCCCAGTTCGACGGCGCTTCTTCTGGCTTGGGCTTCTCGACCAGGCCGGTGATCTCGGCGAGGCCGTTCTTCTCACTCTTGATTGCGGCGATGCCGTAGCTCTTGGTCTGCTCGCGCGGCACCTCGACAACGGCGATCACGCTGCCGCCGGTCTTCTCGCTGGCGGCGACCAGCTGCGCGGTGCAGGTCGGCGTGCCGATCATCAGCTCGTCGGGCAGCAGCACGGCGAACGGCTCCCGGCCGATCCAGGGCTTGGCGCACCACACCGCGTGGCCGAGGCCGAGCGGCTTCTGCTGGCGGGTGAAGACCGCGTTGCCGGGCTTGATGGTCGCCTGCTCAGTCTGCTTCAGCTCGGCCTGCTTGTTGCCGCGCTGGGCGAGCGTCGCCTCGAGCTCGTAGGCGTGGTCGAAGTGATCCTCGATCGCGCCCTTGTTGCGGCCAGTGACGAACACGAATTCCTCAATGCCAGCGGCCAGGCACTCCTCGACCGCGTACTGGATCAGCGGGCGATCGACGACGGTCAGCATCTCCTTGGCCATCGCCTTGGTCGCCGGCAGGAATCGTGTGCCGAGACCCGCGACTGGCAGAACGGCTTTGCGGACACGCAGGGCCATGTCGGGTGACCTCTTTTTGACAGTTAAATCAAGGCGTTGAGTGCAGCGCGGCGGCGGTTCATGCCATGGCAGCCATCGCCCCGCAAGTACCCCTCAATGGTCATGAACCCAGCAATATATCCTTGGCGCGGTTGATGCGGGCTGCAAGCTCCGCGCTGCCTCCGGCGTCCGGATGCATCCGCAGAATGAGGCGGCGGTGGGCAGCACGGACCTCGTTCTCGGTCGCACCTTCTTGCAGTCCCAGGGTCGCCAGCGCCTCCTGCCGGGTCATGTCGACGCGCGGCCCGCGAGGAGGCGGTGACTCGGCTTTGCGCCAATCCGCACCGAGCCGGCGATCGAGATAGGACTCGAGCACGCGCGCCGAATCGGCATCGCCGGCACATTCGGCATGGAGCGCGCGCAGGTCGTCCTCCGGCAGGCTATCGAGCGTGCGACCCATGAAGCGGCCACTGAGCACCCGGCCGCCGACATCGCCGGTCGCATGATCGATCCACGCTTCGAGGAAGGCCGTCCGCACTTCGGTACGCTGGCCCTGGCCGGGTTGGCTGAAGCCGCCGCTCGGTCGCTGCCGCAGCCAGCGCGCAAGCAGACCCGTCACGATGACGCCCGCGATGCCGAACAACTCGGGCAGCACTTCCGGCAGGAAGCGCACGCCGAGGATCAGTACACCGCCCAGGCCGATCATGCCGAGCAACACCAGCATCGGTCGCACGCGACGCGCCACCGTCGAGGGGTTGGCGCGCAGGAACCAGAAGATGCCGAACCCCAGGGCCGCGAGCAGTGCGAGCGCCAGGAGGACCGGCAACATGTCAGGGCTTGGGTTGCGGTGGTGGCGCCTGAGATGACGGAGGCGGCGGAGTCCCCGGCGGCGACGCCTGCTCCTGCTTCTGGCGCTGGATCTCCTTCCAGCGCGCGACGTTGCGATTGTGCTCGTAGATATTGGTCGCGAAGACGTGCCCGCCCGTCCCGTCGGCGACGAAGTACAGCGAGTGGTCGCGCGGCGTCGGCGACACCGAGGCGAGGATCGAGGCGCGGCCGGGATTGCAGATCGGCCCCGGCGGCAGGCCGGCGACGACGTAGGTGTTGTAGGGCGAGTTCGACTGCAGGTCGGCACGGGTCAGCTCGCGGCCCTGCATGCCCTTGCCGCCGGTCACGCCGTAGATCGTCGTCGGATCGCTCTCGAGCCTCATCTTGATCCGCAGGCGGTTGATGTAGACCGCCGAGATCTTCGCGCGCTCGGCCGGCATCGCCGTTTCCTTCTCGACGATCGAGGCCAGGATCAGCGCATCACGCTTGCTGGCGAGCGGCAGCCCCGGCGAGCGCTTGCGCCACGCCTCGTCGAGGGTCTTGTCCATCGCCTCCTTCATGCGCGTCAGCATCGCGTCTCGCGTGTCGTTGCGCGAATAGAAGTAGGTCTCCGGCAGCAGGTCGCCTTCCTTGACATCGAGCGTGATGTTGCCCGTGAGCGCGTCGGTCTTGCGCAGGAGCTCCAGCACCTCGGCGGTGGTGGCGCCCTCCGGGATGGTGAGGCGCCGTTGCACCATCTTGCCCGACTGCAGCACGTCGACGGCGCTCGCCATCGAGATGTGCGCCGGCATCTCGTACTCGCCGGCTTTGATCGGCTTGGGGTTGGGGTCGATCATCAGCGCGACGCGAAACAGCAGAGGATGAGAGATCACCCCCTCCTCCTTCAGCACCTTGGCCATGGTCGACGGCCCGGCGCCGCGCGGGATCACGACGTTGTGGTTCTTGTCCAGCGGGCCCTGCGCCACCAGCATCCGATGGCCGATAAACAGCCCACCGGCGAGGATGGTGACGAGCAGGACGATGAAGAACAGGACCCAGCGGAAGAAGCTGAGCATGACTCAGCCTCCGTGGATCAGACCGGACCGACGATCAGGCAGGCGTTGGTGCCGCCGAAGCCAAACGAGTTACTGAGCGCATGGCGGACCTTGCGCTGCTTGGCCTGCTTGGGCACCAGGTCGATGTCGCAGCCCGAGTCGGGCTCGTCGAGATTGAGCGTCGGCGGAACCGTCTGCTCGATCAGCGACTTGATCGAATAGATCGCCTCGATCGCGCCGGCGGCTCCCAGGAGATGCCCGGTGGCCGACTTGGTCGACGACATCGAGAGCTTGTAGGCGTCGGCGCCGAACGTCCGCTTGACCGCGCCGAGCTCGATCACGTCGGCCATGGTCGAGGTGCCGTGGGCGTTGACGTAGTCGATCTGGTCGGTGCCGAGGTTGGCGCGCTTCAGCGCCGCCTTCATGGCGCGCTGCGCACCATCGCCATCCTCGGACGGAGCGGTGATGTGATAGGCGTCGCCCGACAGGCCGTAGCCCAGGATCTCGGCATAGATCTTGGCGCCGCGCTTCTTGGCGTGCTCGTACTCCTCGAGGATGACGACGCCTGCGCCCTCGCCCATCACGAAGCCGTCGCGCCGCTTGTCCCACGGCCGCGAGGCCTCGGTCGGCGTGTCGTTGAAGTCGGTCGAGAGCGCCTTACAGGCGTTGAAGCCGGCAATGCCGATGCGGCAGATCGCGGCCTCGGCGCCGCCCGCCACCATGACGTCGGCATCCTCGAACTGGATCAACCGCGCAGCGTCGCCGATCGCATGCGCACCGGTGGCGCAGGCCGTGACCACCGAGTGGTTCGGCCCCTTGAATCCGTATTCGATCGAGACCTGGCCCGAGGCCAGGTTGATCAGCGCCGACGGGATGAAGAACGGACTGACGCGGCGCGGGCCGCGTTCCTTCAGGATCAGCGACGTCTCGTAGATCGCGTTGAGACCGCCGATGCCCGCACCGATCATCACGCCGGTGCGCGTGAGGCCTTCCTCGTCCTGCGGCTTCCAGCCGGAGTCCTCGACCGCCTGCTTGGCGGCAGCCATGGCGAAGACGATGAACTTGTCGACCTTCCGCTGGTCCTTGGGCAGCATGTAGAGATCGGCATTGAACAGGCCGCTCTCCTTGTCGCCCTTGGGAACCTCGCCCGCGATCTTGGTCGCGAGGTCGGAAGTGTCGAATGCCTGGATGGCGCGGATACCGGACTCAGCCGCCATCAGCCTGCGCCAGTTGGTGTCGACGCCGTCACCCAACGGCGTCACCATGCCCATGCCCGTTACGACGACTCGCCGCATCGTCCGTCTGCCTTCGCGCCGTACGGAAGGGACTTAGGACTTGGCGTTCGCGTTGATGAAGTTGATCGCGTCGCCGACGGTCTGGATCTTCTCCGCCGCGTCGTCCGGAATCTCGATCGAGAACTCTTCCTCGAAGGCCATCACCAGCTCGACCGTGTCAAGCGAGTCGGCGCCGAGATCGTCGATGAACTTGGCGTCTTCCTTGACCTGGGCCGCTTCGACGCCGAGGTGCTCGACGACGATCTTCTTAACGCGGTCGGCAATGTCGCTCATTTTCTTGTCCTTCCCGTCTCTTCAAAGTCGTTTCGCCCAAGTTCGCCCAGAGGGAGGGCCGGCGATTCGCGGCTCATTAACATAGCTGTTTGGCCAAAACCAGCAGTGGAAAGCCCACAAAATCAGGCACTTGTGGCTTTTCCCGTCAGATCATCGCCATGCCGCCGTTGATGTGGAGGGTCTGGCCCGTCACGTAGGCCGCCTCGTCGCTGGCCAGATACACGACGCCTGCGGCGATCTCCTCCGGCGTTCCCAGCCGGTCGACCGGCACGCGGCCGAGGATTCCCTTCTTCTGGTCGTCAGTCAGCACGTCAGTCATCGGCGTGGCGATGAAGCCCGGCGCCACGCAATTCACGGTGATGGCGCGCGAGGCAAGCTCCTGGGCCATCGACTTGGACATGCCGATCAGGCCGGCCTTGGCGGCGGCATAGTTGGCCTGGCCGGGATTGCCGGTGACCCCGACGACCGAGGTAATGTTGACCACCCGCCCGTGCCGGCGCCGCATCATCCCGCGCATCACTGCCCGGGTGAGCCGGAAGGTGCCGGTCAGGTTGACCTGCAGCACCTTCTCCCAGTCCTCGTCCTTCATGCGCATCGAGAGGTTGTCGCGGGTGATGCCGGCGTTGTTCACCAGGATGTCGATCTTCCCCATCGCCGCCTCGGCCTCCTTGGCGAGACGGTCGATGTCGGCGGCTTCGTCCATTTTGGCAGCGACTACATGGGCGCGCTCACCCAGCGACGCCTTGAGCTGCTCCAGCGCCTCGGCGCGCGTGCCGGAGAGCGTCACGGCCGCCCCCTGCTGGTGCAACGCGCGGGCGATCGCGCCGCCGATTCCGCCCGAGGCACCCGTCACCAGCGCCGTCTTGCCACTCAAAGAGAACATGGACGGGCTCCTTACGCGGTCTTGAGGAAAGCTTCGATGTCGGCCGGCGTGTTGAGTGCCTGGCCGGTCATCTCCTTGTCGATGCGCTTGACCAGGCCCGACAGCACCTTGCCCGTGCCGCATTCGACCAGCGCTTCGACCTTCTGCGTCTTCATGTACTGGACGCTCTCGCGCCAGCGCACCATGCCGGTGACCTGGTCGACCAGCCGGTGCTTGATGTCGGCCGGGTTGGTGATCTCGGAGGCGAGCACGTTGGCGATCAGCGGCACGCTTGGCGTCGACAAGATCACCTTCTCCAGAGCCTCCTGCATCGCGTCGGCAGCCGGCTGCATCAGCGGGCAGTGGAAGGGCGCGCTCACCGGCAGCAACATGCCGCGCTTGGCGCCGCGCAGCTTGGCCGCCTCGATCGTCCGCTCGACCGCCGCCTTGTGGCCGCTCACCACGACCTGGCCGCCGCCATTGTCGTTGGCCACCGCCACGACCTCGCCGAGCGCGGCCTCCTTGCAGGCCTCCTCGGCATCCTCGAGCTCGATGCCGAGCAGCGCCGCCATGGCGCCGACGCCGACCGGAACCGCCTTCTGCATCGACTGCCCACGCAGCTTCAAAAGCCGGGCAGCGTCTGGGAGTTGCAGCGCTCCAGCCGCCGCCAGCGCCGAATACTCGCCCAGCGAATGGCCGGCGACATGGCTGGCCATCGCCGACAGCGGCTTGCCGCCGTCCTTTTCGAGGATCCGGATCATCGCCACGCTGACCGCCATCAGGGCCGGCTGGGCGTTCTCGGTCAGGACCAGGTCGGATTCGGGCCCTTCCCGCATCAATTTGGACAAGTTCTGCTTCAGCGCCTCGTCGACCTCCTGGAAGACGTCGCGGGCGGTCCCGAAGGCGCCGGCCAGGTCGGCACCCATGCCGACGGCCTGGGATCCCTGTCCCGGAAAGACGAATGCGCGGCTCATGGGGGCGTTTCTCCCGGTTTTTGCCCTTGTTTCGCGGTCCCTATACCCCAGCACGCCCCCCGGCCGGAATGGCTTGCTTTCGGGGGATTTGCGTATATAACCGCCGCTCTTCGGGGCCTGAATCGGCCCCGTCTCCTTGCCGACCCATTCCTCTCATGAGGTTCGCGGTCGGCTAGATCCGGCCGGTTTTCGAACTCCGGGTCGCTAACAGCCATAAGGAGCCTGAATGGCATTGTACGAGAACATCTTCATCGCGCGCCAGGACGTGCCGGCGACGCAGGTGGAGACCCTGACCAACCAGTTCGCCGAACTGATCACCGCCCAGGGCGGTACCGTCCAGAAGAAGGAATACTGGGGCCTCCGGTCCCTCACGTTCCGCATCAAGAAGAACCGCAAGGGTCACTACACCCTGATGAACATCGATGCGCCGTCGGCTGCCGTGAAGGAGCTCGAGCGCACCATGTCGATCAACGAAGACATCATCCGCTACCTCACCGTGCGTGTGGACACCCTCGAAGAGGGTCCGTCGGCCGTCATGCAGCGTGGCGCCGACAAGATGGATCGTCCGGGCGACCGCGGCGACCGGCCCGAACGCGGCGGCTGGGGCGATCGCCCGCGCCGCGAGCGCCCGCGCTTCGGTGACGAAGGTGGCAGTGCCCCCGCCCCGGCGGCAACTGGCATGGGAGAAGAAGAATGAGCGCGCAACGTCGTCCCTTCACCCGTCGCCGCAAGTCCTGCCCGTTCTCCGGCGCCAATGCGCCGAAGATCGACTACAAGGATGTGCGCCTCCTGCAGCGCTTCATCTCGGAGCGCGGCAAGATCGTGCCGAGCCGCATTTCCGCGGTGTCGTCCAAGAAGCAGCGCGAGCTCGCCCAGGCGATCAAGCGCGCCCGCTTCCTGGCCCTCCTGCCCTACCTCATCGCGTAAGGAGGACGCACCATGCCGATGAACGTCATCCTGCTCGAACGCGTGCCGAAGCTCGGCCAGATGGGCGACGTTGTGAAGGTGAAGCCCGGCTTCGCCCGCAACTACCTCCTGCCGCAGAAGAAGGCGCTGCGCGCCACCAAGGACAACATCACCTACTTCGAATCGCAGCGTAAGGTGCTCGAGGCCCAAAACCTCGAGCGCCGCAGCGAGGCGGAGCAGGTCGGCGAGAAGATGAAGGACCTCAAGGTCATCCTCATCCGCCAGGCGTCCGAGGCACTGCAGCTCTACGGTTCGGTCACCTCGCGCGACATCGCCGACGGAGCCAATGCCCAGGGCGTCAGGATCGAGCGCAGCCAGGTCGAGCTCGACAAGCCGATCAAGGCGCTCGGTGCGCACCAGATCAAGGTCCACCTCCATCCGGAGGTCACGGTCGAGATCACCGCGCTGGTCGCCCGCTCGCCGGACGAGGCCGAGTTCCTCACGAAGGGCGGCAAGCTGGTCGCCGAGACCGAGCGCGCCGCCATGGAGGCCGCCGAGGCTGCCCAGCGCGCCTCCGCGCAGGCCGCTGCCCTGTTCGAGGCCAAACAGGCCGAGAGCGAGGCTGCTGCCGAGGCCCCCGCCGAAGGCGAAGTCCCGGCCGAGACCGAAGAGAAATAGACCCCAGAATATGTGCTGGGGCGTACGCCCCAGTACCAAACAACACCAAGGCCCGCCGTCGCAGCTCGCGACGGCGGGCTTTTTGTTTTCCGGACCGGAACAAAATTTCATCCGGGCCTTTGCGTTGAAATAAGTAATCGGATTAACATTTAAGGCAGGAACGTGGCAGTGCCGACTCAGGTAGGGGCCGGCCCTAAGGGAACGAGAGATGTTGTTAGCCAAGGTTCTTTCCCGCGTATTGGGGGAAGGCCAACTGACCATCATCGATTCGGCCGGGACGGCCCACCGCGTAACAGGTGGAAAACCGGGTCCATCGGCCACAATGCGCGTCCATGACCGCTGGACAGCGATGCGGTTGCTCCTGCGCCCGCGGCTGGCCTTCGGCGAGGCCTACATGGACGGCAGGCTGACCGTCGAGGACGGCAGCGACATCTACGACCTGCTCGACCTGCTGGGCCGCAACATGGCGGCGCTGGAAGCGACGCCCTCGATCGCCTGGTCCTACGGCTGGCAGCGGATGATCCGCGCCTTCGAGCAGTACAACCCGATCGGCCGCGCCGAGAAGAACGTGGCGCACCACTACGACCTCAAGGACCAGCTCTACGACTTCTTCCTCGACCGCGACCGGCAGTATTCCTGCGCCTACTTCAAGAACGGCGACGAGCCGCTG
The DNA here is from genome assembly GCA_036493235.1 of Reyranella sp. Lineage (GTDB taxonomy): Bacteria > Pseudomonadota > Alphaproteobacteria > Reyranellales > Reyranellaceae > Reyranella. The sequence continues at coordinate 4,617 of DASXQC010000461.1, read as the reverse complement.
GAGCAGGCCCAGCTCGACAAGAAGCACCACATCGCCTCGAAGATGATGCTCGAGCCCGGCCAGAAGGTGCTCGACATCGGCTCGGGCTGGGGCGGCATGGGCCTGTTCCTCGGCCAGCAGTACGGTGTCGACGTCACCGGCGTCACGCTCTCCAAGGAGCAGCTCGCCGTGTCGAGCCGCCGCGCACTCGAGACCGGCATGGCCGACCGGGTGCGCTTCAAGCTGCTCGACTACCGCCAGGAGCCCGGACGCTACGACCGCATCGTCTCGGTCGGCATGTTCGAGCATGTCGGCGTCTCCCACTACGTCGAGTACTTCAGGAAGGTGAAGGAGCTGCTGGCCGATGACGGCGTGATGTTGCTGCACGCCATCGGCCGCATGGAGCGGCCCGGGGCCACCAACACCTGGCTGAAGAAGTACATCTTTCCCGGCGGCTACACGCCCGCGCTGTCCGAGGTGCTGACGGCGATCGAGAAGGTCGGCCTGTGGGTAACCGACGTCGAGATCCTGCGCCTGCACTACGCCAAGACGCTGCGCCACTGGCGCCACCGCTTCCTCGCCAACAAGGATCGGATCAAGCAGGTCGCCGGCTACGACGACCGCTTCTGCCGCATGTGGGAGTTCTATCTCGCCGGCTGCGAGATCGCGTTCCGGTACATGAACCAGATGGTTTTCCAGATCCAGCTGGCACGGCGCATCGATACCGTGCCGCTGACGCGCGACTACGCCTACGACGCCGAGCGCGGCATCGTCGTTTCGCGCTCGATGGCCGCGGCCGAATAGGCCGAAGGGGCCGCGGCCGAATAGGCCGAGGGGGCTGCAGCGGAATAGGCCGGGAGTTTTCCCCGCTGTCCACGCGATCAGTCGTCGTGTTGCCCGGCGATCACTCATTTGACATGGTGGCCGCCCCCTCACGCTCGTAAGAAGGCTCACATGGAGCCCCTCGAAAAAACGTCGAACGTCACGCGTCTGCCCGGCGCCGAAGACGTCCGGCTGCGCGAACCGCCGCACAATTTCGAAGCCGAGCAGGCATTGCTGGGCGCGATCCTCGTGAACAACGCCGCCTACCAGCGCGTCGCCGAGTTCCTGAAAGCCGAGCACTTCGCCGATCCGCTGCACGGCAAGCTGTTCGATTCGCTGTCGAAGCTGATCGAGCGCGGCCAAGTGGTGAGCGCCGTCACGCTGAAGACCTACGTCGAGCATGACGAGGACATGAAGACAGTCGGCGGCTCCGCCTATCTGGCGCAACTCGCCTCGGCATCGGTCCATGTCATCGACGCCGGCGCGTTCGGGCGGGCGATCCACGACCTCTATCTGCGCCGCCAGCTGATCGACCTCGGCGAGGGCGTAGTGAACGGCGCGTTCTCCGGCGACGTCGACGAGACGGCGCTGCAGCAGATCGAGGTAGCAGAAAAGAAGCTCTACGACCTCGCCACCACCGGCCAGACCGAGGGCGGCTTCAAGTCCTTCCGCATCTCGCTCACCGAAGCCATGGTCGCCGCCGAGGCGGCCTACCACCGCGCCGGCCAGCTGAACGGCGTGGCGACCGGGCTGTTCCAGCTCGACCAGCTGCTGGGCGGCCTGCACCGGTCGGACCTGATCATCCTCGCCGCCCGCCCCGCCATGGGCAAGAGCGCGCTCGTCACCAACATCGGTTTCAATGCCGCCAAGGCCTATCGCGAGGAGATCGTCGACGGCGCGCCCAAGGTGGTCGACGGTGCCGTGGTCGGCTTCTTCTCGCTGGAAATGTCGGCCGAGCAGCTCGCCACCCGCATGCTCTCCGAGCAGGCGGAACTGCCGTCGGAGAAGATCCGCAAGGGCGAGCTGATCAGCGCCGATTTCGACCGCGTGCTGAACATCAGCCGCGAGCTCGAGCATCTCAACTTCTTCATCGACGACACGCCGGCGCTCAGCATCGCGGGCCTGCGCACCCGCGCCCGCCGCCTCAAGCGCACGCACGGGCTCGGCCTGATCATTGTCGACTATCTCCAGCTCCTTGCCCCGTCCGGCAAGACGCGCCAGGAGAACCGCGTGCAGGAAGTCTCTGAGATCACCCGCGGTCTCAAGACGCTTGCCAAGGAGCTCGACGTACCGGTGATCGCCCTGTCGCAGCTGAGCCGCGCCGTCGAGCAGCGCGAGGACAAGCGCCCCCTGCTCGCCGACCTTCGTGAATCGGGCTCGATCGAGCAGGACGCCGACGTGGTGATGTTCATCTACCGCGACGATTACTACCTGATGCGCGAGGAGCCGAAGCGGCGCGACAACGAGACCAACGAGCATTTCAACCAGCGCGTCGACGACTGGAAGCAGCGCTGCGAGCAGAACTACGGCAAGGCCGAGGTCATCATCGCCAAGCAGCGCCATGGTCCGACCGGCGTCGTGCGGCTGTCGTTCGAGGGCCAGTTCACCAAGTTCGGCAATCTGGCCGCCGACGGCCCCGGCCCCGCTTTCGAGTAAGATCGGCGTATGTCCTCGTCCGCCGATAACGACGCGATCCAGGCGCGCCGCGCCGGCGCAATCCTCACGGTCGACCTTGGCGCCATCGCCGCAAACTGGCGCGGCCTGCGCGATGCCGGCCGCGCGGGTGGCCGGCCGATCGACTGCGCCGCGGTCCTCAAGGCCGACGCCTATGGCACCGGCGCGACGGTGGTCGGGCCGCGGCTCGCGGCGGAAGGCTGCCGGCAGTTCTTCGTCGCCCATCTCGACGAGGGCATCTCGCTGCGCGGCGGCGTGCCGGAGCATCCGATCTACGTGCTGAACGGCCTGCTGCCCGGCACCGAGCCGGACTTCGTCGAGTTCGGCCTGACGCCCGTGCTGAACCATCTTGGCCAGCTCAATGCCTGGCGCGCGGCGGCGCAGCGCTACAGCCGGCCGCTCGATGCGGTGATCCATATCGACACCGGCATGCATCGCCTGGGCCTCAGCCCGGAGGAGGCGCAGCTGCTGGCCGCCGAGCGCGGCCGGCTCCGGGGCTTGCGGCTTGCATTGCTGATGAGCCACCTCGTGGTATCGGAGGAACCCAGCAACCCGATCAACGGCGAGCAACTGTCGCGCTTCCGTAACTTCGTGCGCACCATGCCGGGCGCGCCGGCCTCGCTGGCCAATTCCTCCGGCATCTTCCTCGGGCCTGACTACCACTTCGACCTGCTGCGGCCCGGCGCGGCGCTCTACGGCATCAACCCGACGCCCGGCCGGCCCAATCCGATGCTGACCACGGTGACTTTGCGCGCACGCATCCTGCAGGTCCGTCGAATTGACGCTCTTCAGACCGTTGGATACGGTGCCGCGTGGCGGTCCGCCCGGCCCAGTCGCGTGGCCACGATCGCGCTTGGTTATGCCGACGGCTACTTCCGCGCCCTCATCAACCGCACGCATGTGCATCTCGCCGGCCACAAGGTCGCCGTGATCGGCCGCATTTCCATGGATCTCGTGACGATCGACGTGACCGACGTGCCCGAAGCCGATAGTCAGCCCGGCGCACTGGTCGAAGTGCTGGGCCCCCATCTGACCGCCGACGACCTCGCCGAGCATGCGCGGACCAACGCCTACGAGGTGATGACCGCGCTCGGCCGTCGCTATGCGCGCCTCTACCATGACGGAGCTTCTGCGTGACGATCCCCGTCATCACCCAACTCGGCCGCATGGTGCTGGCTTTGATGGCGACGATCGGCGCCGTCGCCGCCTTCGCCGGCCGTGCCGTGCAGCAGACCGTGCGCCCGCCCTATTTCAAGGCGCAGATCGGGCGGCAGATGCTGGAGATCGGCTACTACTCGCTGCCGGTGGTGGGGCTCACCGCGATCTTCACCGGCATGGTGCTGGCGCTGCAGGCCTATACCGGCTTTGCCCGCTTCTCCGCCGAATCGGCCATCCCCAACATCGTCGTGGTCTCGCTGACCCGCGAGCTGGGGCCGGTGCTGGCGGGCCTGATGGTTGCTGGCCGCGTCGGCGCGGCGATGGCGGCCGAGATCGGCACCATGCGGGTGACCGAGCAGATCGACGCCCTGAAAACCTTGTCGACCGACCCGTTCAAGTACCTCGTGGCGCCGCGGCTGATCGCCGGCGTCGTCACCCTGCCGATTCTCGTGCTGATCGCCGACATCATCGGCGTGATGGGCGGCTACCTGGTCGGCGTCTACAAGCTCGACTTCAACGACGCCAGCTATCTGCGTAACACCCTCGAATTCATGCAGTTCGAGGACGTGTTCTCGGGCCTGGTGAAGGCTGCGGTATTCGGCTTCCTGATCACCCTGATGGGCTGCTACCACGGCTACACGTCCAAGGGCGGCGCGCAGGGAGTGGGCCTCGCCACCACCAATGCGGTGGTCTCGGCCTCGATCCTGATCCTGACCGCCAACTACTTCATCACCGAAGCCTTCTTCGCCCGTTGAGCCCGTGACCGCCTCTCCCAAGATCTCCCTGCGCGGCGTCACCAAGTCGTTCGGCACCAAGGCCGTCCTGCGTGGCATCGACCTCGAGGTCGCGGCGGGCGAATCGGTCGTCGTGATCGGCGGCTCGGGCACCGGCAAGTCGGTGCTGCTGAAATGCATCCTCGGCCTGATGGAGCCCGATGCGGGCTCGATCAAGATCGACGGCGAGGAAACGACCCGGCTCAGCGAC
>DASXQC010000460.1:0-5647 GCA_036493235.1 Reyranella sp. | reverse complement strand
CGGCTGTCGGCGCTGCAGGACTTCTACGTCAAGGAAGGCCTGGTGAAGGCCAAGACGCCGGTGACGGACCTCTACACCAACCAGTTCGTCAAATGAGCTCGGCCCGCATGTCCGCGCAACCCGGCATGCGCCAGATGATGGTGGGCAGCGCGCTGCTGTTCGTCGTCTTCCTGGCGGCGTGGCAGTGGGGCCCGGGCATGCTGGGCATCCCGCAGTTCATCGTGCCCTCGGCCAGCGAGACCTGGCACGAGTTCCTGAACATGCTGGCGAAGGACAAGCTGCTCTATCACACCGCCATCACGGCGATGCAGGTCGGCGTCGGCTTCGCGCTCGGCGTGCTGCTGGGCATCGTCTGCGGCTTTGTGCTCGGCATGTCGCCGGCGACCGAGTTCGTGCTGTCGCCCTATATCCTGGCCCTGCAGATCGCACCCAAGGTCGCGTTCGCGCCCCTGTTCATCATCTGGTTCGGCTACACGGTCTATCCGAAGATCCTGGTCTGCATCCTGATCGTCTTCTTCCCGGTGATGATCAATGTGCTGGGCGCGGTGCGCGCGCTCGATCCGGACGTCGTCCGGCTGGCCAAGTCCTTCACCGCCAACCGGTTCCAGGTCTTCTGGAAGGTCGAGTTCCCCGCCGCCATGCCGCCATTGTTCGCCGGCCTGCGCATCGCCGCCACGCTGGCGGTGATCGGTGTGCTGGTGGGCGAGCTGGTCGGCGGCAATGTCGGCCTCGGCTACCTGCTCACCTTCGCCGAAGGCTCGGGCGAGACGGCAAAGGTCTTCGTCACCATCATCATGCTTACCCTGATCGGCATCGCCCTGTACGGCATCGTCGTACTGATCGAGGGCCGCGTGCTGCACTATCTGCCGTCGCGCGCGAGGCTCAATCAATGAGTCTCGCCGGTCGCACGATCCTGATCACCGGCGCGGGCCGCGGCCTCGGCCGTGCCTTCGCAGAGGCGTGTGCGGCCGCCGGCGCCGAGCGAATCGTCGTAGCCGACGTGCGTGAGGACCTGGGCGAGGCGGCAGTCGAGGCGCTCGCCAAGGCCGGCGCCAAGGCGGTGTTCCTGCCGGTCGATCTTGCCGACCCACAATCGATCGAGGCCTTCGCCGACAAGATGGGCGCGCGCTACGGACATCTCGATGGGCTGGTGAACAACGGAGCGATCGCCACCGGCATCGGCGGCAAGACCTTCGAGGAGATCGAACTCTCGATCTGGGACAAGGTCATGTCGGTCAATGTCCGCGGCACCTGGCTGATGACCAAGGCGATGGCGCCGCTGCTGCGCAAGTCGACGCTCGGCGGCCGCATCGTCAACGTTGCCTCGGACACTGCGCTGTGGGGCGCGCCGCGGCTGCTGCATTACGTGGCCAGCAAGGGTGCGGTGATCTCGATGACCCGCTCGCTCGCCCGCGAGCTCGGACCCGACAACATCGCCGTCAACGCCATCGCGCCCGGCCTGGTGCAGGTCGAGGCGACCGAGTACGTGCCGCAGGACCGCAAGGACCTCTACGTCGCCGGCCGCGCCATGCAACGCACGCAGATGCCCGAGGACGTCACCGGCGTCGTGGTGTTCCTGCTGGGGCAGGGGGCGGGCTTCGTCACCGGCCAGCTGCTGCCGGTCAACGGCGGCTTCGTGCTGAACTGAGGGAGCGATGACCGACACGCTTCCTCCGACGACCAACAAGTACATCGTCCCGGCGCTCGCCCAGGGCCTCGGCATACTGTCGCTGTTCGGCGGCGAGAATCGCAGCTTCACCGCGCCCGAGATCGCCCGGCGCCTGTCGCTGCCGCGCACCAAGGTGTTTCGCCTGCTGCAGACCCTGCAGTCGCTGGACTATGTGCGCTGCGGCGACGACAAGCGGCATTTCACGCTGGGGCCGGCGCTGCTGCGCGGCGGCTTCGAGTATCTCGCCTCGCTCGACATGGTCGAGGTGGCGCAGCCGATCCTGCAGCGCCTGCGCGACCGCACCGCGTTGTCCTCGCACATGGCGATCCGCGACCAGCGCGAGATCGTCTATGTCGCCCGCTTCCCGGCGCGCAGCACCATGGCGAGCGGCGTCAATGTCGGCACGCGCTTTCCCGTCCACGCCACCATCATGGGCCGCATGACCCTGATCGAGATGGACGACAAGGAACTCTCGGCCCTGTTCCGCGACCAGCCCCTGCAGCGCTTCACCCCGCAGACGCCGGTCACGCTGAAGGCGCTCAAGGCCCTGCTGGCCGACGACCGCAAGCGCGGCTATGCGGTCAGCCACGCCTTCTTCGAGTCGGGCGTGAGCGCAATCGCCGCGCCGGTGCGCGACGGCACCGGCCGGATCGTCGCGGTGATCAACGTCACCGCCGTCAATGCCCATATCGACGAGCAGGCCATGCATGGCGAGCTCAAGGACGCCGTTCTGGACGCCGCCGGCGAGATCTCGCGCTGGCTGGCGCATCGCAGCTGACCGGATCACCATACCCCCAAGGCATAGGAGGACTGACATGCCCGATACCAACCTGATCAAGCCGAGCGACCTCGCCCAGCAGATGCGCGCGCATATGGGCCTGTTCACCGAGAAGAGCTTCGACTGGGACGCCTTCCCGGCCAGCCGCGGCTTCCCCGATCTCAGCCGAGCCCAGCTGCGCTATGTCGGCGCCGGCGGCTCGCCCAAGGTCGGCGATCCCTCGACGATGAAGGCAGAGCACTTCACCTTCAGCCTGGTCAACCAGCCGGTCGGCAAGTTCGCCGCCAGCCACGCCCACGAGGTGGTCGAGCACTTCTTCATCCTGCAGGGCGTGCTGACCGTCGGCACGGTGTGGGGCGACGAGGTGGTCGAGGTGAAGCTCGGTCCCAAGGACATGCTGCTGAACAAGAGCGGCCGCCCGCATGGATTCCGCAACGACGGCGTCGAGCCCGTGCTGATGCAGATATCGGTCGGCAGCGGCACGCCGGAGATGCCGGTTCACGTCTGCCATCCCAAGGACAAGGACCTCGAGCTCAGCCGCCGCTTCGGCGCCGGCGGTCCGGAGAAGATCCGCCTGTTCTCGCCCGACAGCAGCGACTGGCGCGAGCAGGAGATGGCCAAGCACGTCATCCGCTACCGCGACCGCAAGCCGGTCTGGGAGAAGGCGGGCTTCGCGCGCATGGCCTATGTCGGCGAGGGTGGCGCACCGGCCACGAGCTACAGCATGGACATGATCCAGCTGCCGCGCGGCGTGACGATCAAGCCCTACACCCGCGAGGTCGAGGACGTGTACTTCGTGCTCGAGGGCGCGATCACCGTCGGCTGGGAGCAGGACGGCGAGATCGCCGAGCGGCGCCTCGGCGCGCGCGACCTGATCTTCAATCCGGCCGGCCGGCCGCACTACTTCCGCAACGACGGCGCGACCGATGCGCAGTTCACCATGGTGATGGGCTCGCCGAAGCCGCGGGCCGTCGAGTTCGTCGCGGCATGAGCTGCACTTATGTAGAGAAGGGACCGGAGAAGGCCGACGCGCCGGCTCTGGTCCTGCTGCACGGCATCGGCTCGGCCGGCCGCTCCTTCGAGCACCAGATCGCCGCCTTCTCGCCGCGCTTCAAGGTGCTGGCATGGGATGCGCCGGGCTATGGCGGCTCGACCGAGTTGCCGGTCGACCATCCGACCGCCAGCGACTATGCGATCGAGCTGGTGAAGCTGCTCGACGAGCGCGGCATCAAGCGCTGCCATCTGCTCGGCCACTCGCTGGGCTGCCTGATCGCCGCGCGCTTCATGGCGATCCGGCCGGACCGCGTGCGGACGCTCACGCTCTGCAGCGTCGCGACCGGGCACGCCAACGTGGCGACGGTCGAGCGCGAGAAGGCGCTCGAGCAGCGGCTCGGCGATCTCGCCAAGCTCGGGCCGGCCGGCATGGCCAAGGAACGCGCGCCGCGGCTGCTCGGACCGGCGGCCGATCCCGGGGCGCTCATCCGGCTGACCGACACGATGAGCGCGGTGAAGTCGCGCGGCTACGGCCAGGCGGCGCGCATGCTGTCGACCGGCGACGTCAAGGCCGACATCGCCCGTTTCCCGCTGCCGGTGCCGGGCCAGATCATCTACGGCGACGCCGACGTGATCACGCCGCCGGCGCGCAACCAGGACGTCGCCGCCGCCTGGAAGGGCGCGGCCGTACATGTCATCCCGGGTGCGGGCCACGCGCTCTATATCGAGCAGCCGGCGGCTTTCAACGCGGTGCTCGACGCGTTCCTTTCGAAGAGTACAGGTAAATGATCCATCGTCGTTCGCTGCTCGGTGTGCTCGCCGCTTCTCCGTTCGCCTCCGTCCGCGCCTTCGCGCAGGACTATCCGGCCAAGCCGATCCAGATCATCGTCTCGGTGAGCGCCGGCGGTTCGATCGACACCATCGCGCGCGCCTATGGCGAGGCCCTGGCGGAGAAGCTCGGCCAGCCGGTGGTGGTCGAGAACAAGCCGGGCGCCAACGGCAACATCGCCGCCGCCTCGGTCGCGCGTGCGAAGCCTGACGGCTACACGCTGCTCGCCACCGGCGGCAGCACGCTCAACCTCAACCCGTTCCTCTATCACGAGCTGCCGTTCGATCCGGTGAAGAGCTTCGCGCCGATCGCGCTCACCGCGCGCACCAACTTCATCCTGGTGGTGCATCCCAAGCTGAAGGTCGACACGCTCGATGCCTTCATTGCGCTCGCCAAGGCCAAGCCCAAGACGCTGAACTACGGCTCGGCCGGCGCGGGCAGCCTGATCCAGATCGCGTCGGAGCTGTTCAACAGCGTGGTCGGCATCCAGACCAACCACGTGCCCTACAAGGGCCTGGCGCCGGCTGTGAACGACCTGCTGGCCGGGCAGATCGACTACATGTTCGATTCGGCCACGACCATGTCGCACATCCAGGCCGGCCGCCTGAAGGCACTGGCCGTGATCGGCCCCAATCGCCTGCCGGCGCTGCCGGAGATCAAGACTCTGGCCGAGCTCGGCGTGCACGGCGTCGAGGCGGCGTCGGGCTGGCACGGCCTGTTCGCCCCGGCCGGCACGCCGGCGGAGGTCGTGAACAAGCTCAACGCCGCGCTGCAGCCGATCCTCACCTCGGACGCCATGAAGCAGCGCGTCATCGCGCTCGGTGCCGAGCCGGCGTCGTCGACACCCGACGAGCTTGCCAAGCGCCTGGCCGACGACCTGGTGCGCCTGCAGCCGATCGTGAAGGCCACCGGCGCCAGCCTCGATTAGTCTTCCTCATTGGACCGCGCGCATCCTGCGCGCTCATGATAAAGCGCGTTCGTATGCGCGTATGAGCGCGCAGGATGCGCGCGGTCCAATGAGGTTACTTTGCCCAACAAACTGATCCTCGATACCGACGGCGGGGTCGATGACGCCCAGGCGCTGCTGCTGCTGATCGCCAACGGCCGGCCGCCCGATGCCATCACCACGGTGTTCGGCAACGTCGATCTCCAGACGGCGACCTACAACGTGCTGTCGGTGCTGGCGGTCGCCGGGGCCGACATCGAGGTCCACAAGGGCGCGGCCGAGCCTCTGGAGGAAGAGATCGTCATCCACGCCCGCGAGGTGCACGGCGACGATGGGCTGGGCGGCGCGCCGCGGCCGCACACCATCGCCGAGATCGCGGGATCGGACGGTGCCGGCTTCCTGGTCAGCGAGCTCAGCATCGCCGCGACCACC
>DASXQC010000459.1:0-4241 GCA_036493235.1 Reyranella sp. | reverse complement strand
ACGCCGGACATGCTGAAATCGATCGTCGGCTACGGCGACGTCGCCAAGGCGCGCGAGGAGGCTCGCGCCCTGATGAAGCAGGCCGGCTACGGGCCGGACAAGCCGCTCAAGATCAAGGTCAGCACGCGCAACATCGCCGTGTTCCGCGACCCGGCGGTGATCCTGATCGACCAGCTGAAGCAGATCTGGATCGAGGCGGAGCTCGAGATCATCGACACCGCGGTCTACTACAACCGCGTCTTCAAGAAGGATTTCTTCGTGGCGATGAACTACAGCGGCAGCGCGGTCGACGATCCCGACGTCACCCTCTTCGAGGGCTATGCCTGCGGCTCGCTGCGCAACTACGACGGCTACTGCAATCCCAAGATGACGGCGCTGTTCGAGGCGCAGTCGCAGGAAGTCGACCAGAAGAAGCGCCAGCAGATGGTATGGGAGATCGATCGGCAGCTCCAGGAGGACATCGCCCGTCCGATCATCTCCAACCAGATGGCCGCCGGCTGCTGGCACCCCTATGTCAAGAACTACACCATCCAGACCAACAGCATCTACAACGGCTGGCGCTTCGAGGACGTTTGGCTCGACCGCTAGACGAAAGACACGTTGCCGGCGCGTAGGCCGGCAACGCAGCGCGCGTCTCCGTCTCGCTCCACTTCCTTGCTCCACCATCTACCGGTAACGTTGCGCCTTCGGTCAAGCCGAATGGCGCGTGACAACGGGGAGGGAAGGGATGTCCATCGTGGTATTGGGCGGCGCAGGCTTCATCGGCCGGCGCATGATTCCCCTTCTGGCCGCTGCTGGCCACAGCATCACCTGCGTGGATATCGATGTCGCCGGCGCGAGGGCTGCCTTCGCGCGCTGGGGCGACAAGGTCACTGTGAGGCGGGGCGACGTGACCCAATTCGACGACGTCATTGGCGCGGTTCAGGAAGTCCGCGCCGAGCGGCTCATCAACCTTTCCTACTTCATCGGCGAACTCGCTCCTCACGATGCCTTCAAGCTCGATATCCAGGGCATGGACAACTGCTTCGAGGCGGCGCGCCGGTGCGGCGTCAAGCATACGGTCTTTGCGAGCTCGGTCGCCGTCAGCGGCCAGCAGTCTGCGTTCGGCGAGCGCCTCGTCGATGAGACCGACGAGCGTCACGGCGAGACGCAGTACGCGGTCAACAAGACCATCAACGAATGGCAGGCCCACGATTACCGGCGCGCGTACGGCATGACGATCACCTGCATCCGTCCGGCCAATGTGACGGGTCCCGACAAGAAGTTCGGCTCGATCGATCACGTGAATTGCATGTGCCAGCCGGCCCGCGGGCAGTCCGTCAGCTTCTCGCACGCCGACACCATGCGGTGCGTCATCCACGTCGAAGACATGGCCGAAGCGTTCGCGCGGGTGGCGCTTGCCGACAAGCCCAAGCACAGCACGTACAATTCCGGCGGGATGACGGTCAGCCTGGGCGAATTGGCGGCCTTGGTGCGCGAATTCCTGCCCGATGCAGACATTCGATTCGGAGTGCAGAGCGGTGGCCGTGAGGTCTCCGGAAACTATCTGATCGACAACCGGCGTCTCATCGAAGAGTTCGGGCTGCAGTACAGGCCCCTTCGCCAGCGCGTGAAGGAGGTCATCAACGATATCCGCATCGGCGAAGGTCTGCCGCCGATCGCCTGATGAATTGAGCCGGGAAAGGGTGAGGCGCATGGCTTATCTCGACGGCATCCGGGTGCTCGAGCTTGCGGACGAGACGGGAGAGTATGCCGGTCGGGTGCTCGCAGGCCTCGGCGCCGACGTCGTGAAGGTCGAGCCTCCGGAAGGCGAGACGACGCGGCGGATCGGGCCGTTCCGCGGGGATGTGCCCTCGCCGGAGGAGAGCCTGCATTTCTGGCACTACAACTTCGGCAAGCGCAGCATCGTCGTCGATCTCGACAAGCAAGACGGGCAGGAGACGTTCCTGCAGCTTGCGTCCGCCGCCGACATCGTCCTGGATGCGCGTCCACGGGGGTATCTGGCAGACCGGAATCTTGCCTTCGAACGATTGCGATCGGCCAATCCGCGACTGATCCATCTGCGGATCAGCCCGTTCGGCGATACCGGCCCGTGGGCCGGTTTCAAGGGCAGCGATCTCGTTCATCTGGCGCTGGGCGGCGTCATGATGAACTGCGGCTACGACTCCGATCCGTCCGGCCGCTACAACACGCCGCCGATCGCGCCGCAGATGTGGCAGGCCTACCACATCGCCGGCGAGATGGGCGTGATCGCGCTGCTCGGCGCTCTCGCGCACCGGCTGCGGACCGACGAGGGGCAGCTTCTGTCCGTCAGCATCCACGAGGCGGTCAGCATGAATACCGAGGTCGACCTGCCGAACTGGATATTCCTGCGGCAGCGCCACTTTCGACAGACGTGCCGGCATTCGATGCCGTCGACCAGCTTGCCGGCTCTCGCGCAGACCCGGGACGGACGGTATCTCCTGCCGTACAAAACCTATCTCCGCGCCACGGCCACCTACTCCTCGGATGCGCTGCGGGGGACCATCGCGGTCCTCGCCAAGCACGGAATGGATGAAGGTCTCGGCAAGCTCGACCAGCTGGACGCAGACGCGGAAGCGAAGATCGGCAAGCTCGTGGATCGCGTCGCGGCCAGCCTGGATTTCGACGCGGATCTATGGCGTGACGGCCAGGACAATGGGCTGCCGTGGGCGCCCGTGCGACGCCCCGAGGAGAATGCCCGCGATCCGCACTACATTCAGCGAGGAAGCTTCGCCAACGTGCCGCACTCCGAAAGCGGGACTTCGTACACTTATGTTGCCGCTCGCTGGTACAGTCCCGATGCCCCCTGGACAGTCTCTCCGCAACGGCCGCCCAGACTCGGTGAGCACACACGCGCGGTCATCGAGGAGTGGGCGGCGCCCAGAAAGGTGCCGTCGCTGTCGCCAGACTGCGGCCTGGCCCGAGGTCCTGCCAAGACGGGTCCCACAGGCAAGCCCTTCGCCCTCTCCGGTGTGCGTGTCGTCGATCTCGGCTGGATGCTCGCCAGCGCCGGCGCGGGTCGCTACCTCGCGGCGCTGGGCGCTGAGGTGATCAAGGTCGAACACGAATCGCGTGCCGACGGAATGCGCTTCGGTGCAGCCGCCTGTCCGCTCGGTGGGCGTGCCGAGCGGCAAGCGGCCACGAGTACGATCCCGACGCCTCCCAAGGAGGGGCTCAATCGCAGCGGCTCGTTCATGGAGATCAACGCCGGCAAGCTGGCGATCTCGCTCGACCTGAAGAAGCCCGACGGCAAGCGGATCCTGGAGGATCTCATCCGAAACGCCGACGTGGTGCTCGAGGGCTATTCGCCGGGAACGATGGACCGGATGGGACTGGGCTACGATCGCCTGCGCGAGCTCAATCCCGGCATCATCTATCTCCAGCAGTCGGGGTTCGGCCAGTACGGCGTCTATGGCCGAGCCCGTGCCTTCGGCCCGACGGCGCAGGCGTTCAGCGGCATCAGCGACATGTCCGGCCTGCCCGAACCTCGTCCGCCCGCCGGCATCGGCTACTCGTATCTCGACTGGTTCGGTGCGTACAACATGGCGACGGCGGCGCTCGCCGCGCTCTACAGGCGGGCCACGACGGGCCGCGGCTGTCACGTCGACGCCTCGCAGGCGGAGGTCGGCATCTTCCTGACGGGAACCGCCGTTCTCGATCACTCGGTCAATGGCCGCCGCTGGTCGCGATACGGCAACCGTTCGCCCTATCGGCTGGCCGCGCCGCATGGCGCGTACCCGACACGAGGCGAGGACCGCTGGATCGCGATCGCCGCCTTCACCGACGAACAGTGGCGGGCGGTCACCACCGGGCTCGGCCATCCCGAGTGGCTCGACGATCCGCGGTTCGACGGATTGTCGAACCGGCGCGCGAACGAAGACGCTCTCGATGGCCTGATGTCCCACTCCACAGGTAGTTTCGACGGAGTGGAGCTCATGGCCCGTCTGCAGGCCGCAGGGGTCCCGGCCGGACTCTGCCAGACGGCCGAGGACCGCTACGAAAGCGATCCCCAGCTCCGCCATTTGGATTGGCTGGTCGAGTTGCCGCAAACCGAGCTCGGCACCTGGCCGGTGAAGGGTTTCCCGGCGCGCCTCGACCGCAGCCCGGCCTACGCCGGCGGGATACTCGGCCGCTCCGGTCCCAACTATGGCGAGGATACCCAGCGCGTTCTCTCGTCGGTTCTCGGCATGACAGCCGAGCAGGTGGCCGAGCTGCGCGCG
>DASXQC010000458.1:0-4937 GCA_036493235.1 Reyranella sp. | reverse complement strand
CGTGACTACCATCGGAAGCAGCGCCGCAGCTTCGACAACGCCCAGGTCATGTACGAAGCGGTCGCAAACGGTCTCGGCATCGCACTGGCAGCGGACGAGCTGGTCGGCGGGCAACTCGCCTCGGGTCGGCTGGTCAAGCCGTTCAGCAATGAGCCGGTGGCGCTGCGGCAGAGCTACTATCTCGTCTATCGCAAGGAGCGCGTGCCGCCGGCGTTGCGCGCGCTGCGCGCCGCCCTGCTCGGTCGCGTGCGCTGAGGTCACGCGAGGCGGCCGAGTTGTCGTTTGGCGCCGGCCGGCCGACTTCCTAGGGTTCGCCGAACCCCGGAGACCTGATGCGCGTCCTGACCCTCGCCCTGCTGATCCTGTGCAGCACCTATTCCGCTTTCGCTGCCGATCAGGAAGCCAACAAGCGGCTCTTCCGCGACTACCTCGAAACCGTCTTCAACAAGCGCCAGGTCGACGCGGCCGATCGCTACCTCGCCGAGAACTTGATCGAGCACAATCCCAACCTGCCGCAGGGGCTGGAAGGCCGAAAGACGCTCCTGACCAACGTGTTCGCGGGCTTCAGCGACTATCATGGCGAGATCCAGGAGATCCTTGCCGAAGGCGACAAGATCGTCGTGCGCATCCTGTGGACCGGCACGCAGGACGGCCCCTTCCTCGGCCAGCCGGCGAGCGGCCGCAGGCTGCACTTCGCCACCGCGGACTTCATCCGCGTCGAGAACGGCAAGTTCGCCGAGCACTGGGACGTGGTCGACAGCCTGCCCCGCGCCATCGCGCTCGGCCTCGTGCCTCCACCGAAGGCACCGACGCAGATCGCGCCGAAGTAGACTCCTGTGCGGGGGCGTCACTCATATGGACAGCGCGCTCATGAGCGCGCTGGAAACGAGCGGTCCAATGACATGACATCCCAGCGCAAAACGATTGTCAGGGTGGGCTGTGACCAATCTGGCGAGTCGTCGCGGCGATCTGATCGCCTTCGGCGAGCGTGCGCTCATCCAGTGCCTTTCGGTCTTCCGGAATCGATCGCCATGAATCCCAGTCGGAGGTTTCCTGTTTACGCAACGCGAATAGGTCGCGCATCAGGTTGACCCGCAAGAACCAGGCGCCGCGCGATTCGCCGTGACCGAAGGCGGCCGCATCGAAACTGCCCGATCGCCAGGCCGTCCACGCTTCGCCGGCATTCAGGAAGGTCTTCGCCGACAGGTCGGTCGGATCGAAGCCGACTTGCAGATGATCGCGCTGCAACGGATCGAGCTGGGCGTCGGTCAGCATCCAGCGGCTCTCGTCTTCCCGCCAGTGCTCGCAAACCCAATGGTCCTCGAACGGATTGGATGGGAAGTATGTGGCGAAGCCACAGCGCACGCGCGCCGGCACGCCCCGCTCGCGCAAGGCGCTGCAGGTCATCAGCGCAAAGTCGCGGCAGGTGCCAGGTGTGCGGCGCGCCGGCGGCAGGTCGCAGCCGCCCGCCGCCTCGACCATTTCCAGGCGTTGCGCGACCGGTAGGGTCGCGCGGCTGAGGTCGGCCGTCACGCCGTACGCCGACGCCCAGTCCGAATGGATCACCACGCCCTGGATGAAGGCGCACAGGCCTGCCAGATCGGTGAACGCGGCGAGCGGCGCCGCGAACCGGCCGGGCTCGGTGAGAGCGCCGTGGATCCGGTAGTAGCCGATCACAGCGGGTTGTTCGGCAATGGCCATGGCACCCAAGTCCCTAGCACGGCCGCACTCGGTGCGAGCCGGGCTTTGCAAGCGAGCCTGCCGCATGAACCAACGGGCCGCACGACCGCGCAGCTCTCGTTATCTGTCGTCGAGGTACTTGCACAGGATCACGTTGACGTGGCCCTCGGGCCAGCCGTCGAACGTGGCCAGGCGCTTGAAGCCCGCCTTCTCGTACATCGCTGGCGCCTGGAAATCGTAGCTGGCCACCCAGATGCGGTGCACGCCGCGCGCCCTCGCCTCGTCGACGAAGGCGGTGAGGAGCGCCCGGGCATGACCGCGACCGCGATGCGCCTTGTCGACCCACATCTGCTTGAGCTCGGAAACGCCGGCCCAGGTATAGCCGGCGGCCACGGCGATCAATCGACCCGTGTCGTCACGCATGACGAAGCCCAGGCCCTGCCCGTCGTGATGTCCGGTGGCTGCGCTGTTGTGCGCGTAGAGACGATTCTCCACCTCGTCGATTTCGGCGGGTGACAGGTCGTGACGAGGTTCGACGCGCAAGGTCCCAGTCACCGAGCATCTCCGGTTGGGCTGCCCACGCTACCAAAATTCCAGCACCTGATCAGCGGCCGTCTCCCCTGCCGGGCAAACAGGCTTCGGGCCCTTTCAAGGTGGATCTCCAGGATGGTGCGGGATCGAGTCCGGGAACGGCAGCCAGCCGTGCTTCTTCTCGGCCCAGACCGTGCGCACCGGGGCCGGGAAGGACGGATCGGCAAAGGCGCCGATCGCGACGGTCACCAGGTCGGGCGTGCCCTCGGCCTCCCAGAAGACGGTCGAGCCGCAGGTCGGGCAGAAGTGGAAATCCAGGAACCGGCCGCTGTCGCCGGCGCGCCGCCACGTACGGTACTCGCCCTCGACTGCCGCGACCTGATCGCGCTTGAAGAAGGCGTTCGAGGCGAACACCGCGCCGGTGCGCCGTTGGCAGGCCAGGCAGTGACAGGACGAGACGAGCGCCGGCTCACCGTCGAGGCGAACCTTGAGCTGGCCGCAAGAGCAGGCGGCTTGGTGTTGGACGGTCATGGTCCGGAGTCTCTACCATGGCGGCCCGTACGCGAGGTATCGCCATGGCCGAGATTCTTGCCCTTGGGTTGACCCACTATCCGCCGCTCTGGGGTCCCGACGAGCGCATGTCGTGGATCTTCCGGCGCATGCTCACCAATCCGAAGCTGCCCGAGACGCTGAAGCAGCCCGACGGGTGGCCCGAACAAGCGCGCGCCCAGTGGAGCGACGACCAGGGCACCGCCGAGGCCGCCCGCCATCGCGAGGCGCTGGTCGCCTGGTTCCGCAAGACGCGGGCTGCGCTCGACGCCTTCAAGCCGGACTTCGTGCTGATGTGGGGCGACGACCAGTACGAGAACTTCAAGGAGGATGTCGTCCCGCCCTACTGCCTGTTCGCCTACGAGCGCTTCAAGTTCGCGACGCCGCCGGGCAACGTGTGGGGCGAGACCGACAAGACCTGGGACCTCGCCGGACACCCGGCAGCGGCGAAGATGCTGGCGTCGCGGCTGATCGAGGAAGGCTTCGACACGGCCTACTCCTACAAGCCGCTGCACCATCCGCTCGGCCACGCCTTCACCAACGCGGTGATGTATCTCGACTATGAGCGCAAGGGCTTCGATTATCCGTTCGTGCCGTTCGCCATCAACTGCTACGGCCGCAAGGTGCTGGCGCAGCGTGGCGGGTTGCCGGTGTTCGACCGCGAGATCGGCGAAGCGGACTGGGATCCGCCGGCGCCCTCGCCGAAGCGGCTGTTCGATCTCGGGGCGGCGACGGCGCGCATCCTCGCCGCCTCGCCGTATCGCGTCGCAGTGATCGCTTCGTCGGGCTGGAGCCACGCCTTCCTGACGGCGAAGAACAACTACCTGTGGCCCGACACGGCGGCCGATCTGCGCATGTTCGAGGCGCTGAAGCGGGCCGACTGGGCGGCGTGGCGCGGCATGTCGGCGGCGGCAGTCGAGGACAGCGGCCAGCAAGAGATCCTGAACTGGTCGTGCCTCGCCGGCGCAATGAGCGAGCTCGGGCGGCAGCCTAAGGAAACGGTCTTCCTCGACACCTGGATCTTCAATTCAACCAAGACGTTCATGATCGCACCGCCAGCGAGCTAATCCTCCCCATATGAATGGGGAGGGATTCCGATCCGGACAGGAAGGGCCGTTACCAACCCGAAACTTGATCGCTTCCGGTCAGTGGCCATCTTGGCGCCAAGAGGTAACAGACCATGATTGAACTCAGGCCCTTCGAGAAGCTCGGCAAGTCGGACCACGGTTGGCTCAAGGCCAACTTCCACTTCAGCTTCGCCGACTACCGCAACAAGGACCGCGTGCATTGGGGCGCGCTGCGCGTCTGGAACAACGACAAGATCGCTGCCGGTACCGGCTTCCCGCCGCATCCCCACCGCGACATGGAGATCGTGACCTACGTCATCAAGGGCGCGATCACCCACCAGGATCACCTGGGCAACCAGGGCCGCACCGAAGCCGGCCAAATCCAGGTGATGAGCGCGGGCCAGGGCATCCAGCACGCCGAATACAACATGGAGAAGGACGAGACGGAGCTGTTCCAGATCTGGATCATCCCCAACAAGGAAGGCGTGCCGGCGCGCTGGGAGACCGTGCAGTTCCCCGAGAACGCGCGCGACGGCAAGCTGGTGCCGCTGGCCTCGGGCCGCGGCCATGACGGCGCGATCCCGCTCTACGCCGACGGCGCCCTGTTCGCCGGCAAGCTGAAAGCCGGCGAGACGATAGTGCAGAAGCTCGACGGCAAGCCCGCCTATCTCGTGCCCGCCACGGGCAGGATCGAGGTGACCGGCGCCGACGGCAAGCCCATCGCCGCCAACGCCCGCGACGGCATCGCCGTGATCGACCAGGCCGAGATCGAGATCAAGGCGGTCGAGGACGCGGAGATCGTGCTGGTCGAGACGGACCAGTTGAACTGATCTTCGATCTGCAATTCCAAAAATCGGCCGTGGGGCCTTCCCCCTCCCTACCCTCCCCCGTATGACGGGGGAGGAGAAAAGAGGGAGAAGGCGTTCATGGCCTATAAGGGCTTCGATCTCACCGGCAAGGTCGCGCTGGTGACGGGTGGCAACGGCGGCATCGGCTTCGGCATGGCCGACGCGATGGCCGAGGCGGGCGCCGACGTCTGCATCTGGGGCACCCGCAAGGAGAAGACCGACGCCGCCGCCGAGAAGCTGAAGCGCCACGGCCGCAAGGTCC
>DASXQC010000457.1:0-3911 GCA_036493235.1 Reyranella sp. | reverse complement strand
GACACAATCGGCTATAAGCCGCCGCAGTAGCGCGGCCACCAGCAGGAGATCGCCATGCCGATGTTCAAGCGTTCCGATGCCGAGATCCATTACGAGGTGTACGGCTCGGGCTTCCCGGTGCTGCTCTACGCGCCGGGCGGGCTCAGGTCGCAGATGGAAATGTGGGGCGGCGTGTCGGCCGCCTATCCCAACGGATTCCCGTGGATGGACCCGCGCAAGGCGCTCGCCGACACGTTCACCATTGTCGCGATGGACCAGCGCAATGCCGGCAAGTCGGTGGCCGACGTGAAGCCCGACCACGGCTGGCACACCTTCGCGGGCGATCACTTCGCGCTGATGGATCATCTCGGTTTTGCGAAGTTCCATGTCATCGGCGGCTGCATCGGCGGCAGTTACTGCTTCGAGGCGATCGAGCACGATGCTTCGCGCATCGGCGCGGCGGTGCTGCAGAATCCGATCGGCCTGTGGGAGAACCGCGACACCTGGGACGAGGCGGTGAAGGGCTACAGCGAGACGGTACGCGGCCGCGATCCCTCGATCAGCGAGGCGACCATCCAGTCGTTCGGGAAGAACATGTTCGGTAACGACTTCGTGTTCTCGGTCACTCGCGACTTCGTGAAGGCCTGCAAGACGCCGCTCTACCTGCAGCCCGGCACCGACAAGCCGCATCCCGCCAAGACCAGCGAAGAGATCGCCGCGCTCGCACCCAACATCGAGGTCCAGAAGGACTGGAGAGCGCCGACCTGGCTCGACGAATCGATCAAGCGGGTGCGTGCCTTCCTGGAGAAGAACACGCCGCGCTGAGCCAGGCGCTCTATTCGACGATCGGCTGCTCGCGCAGCCACTTGCGCGCGTCGTGGATGCTGCCGAACACCTCGACCGGCCGGTCGGGCGAGGCCAAGGCCTTGAAAGTACGGGCGAGATCGCCGCGCTTGCGGTCGACTACCAGGGCCAGCGGCCCGCGCTTGCGGCCCTTGGAGAAGCCGCGGAGCTGCTCATCGAACGCCAGCAGCACATCCTTGTCGATGACGGCCGATTCAGCACCCGTCGCATCGATGATCTTGCGGTAGTGCATGAGGTTCGCCTTGACGACCTCGGCGACGAACTCCCCGTACTCCTGGAGAGTGACATGGCCGCGGCCGATGCCCACGAGGATGCGATCGGGATGGAAGATTTCGAGCTGAATGGGCATAGGAAAAGTACCGGCCGAGTATTGGCCCGGCCATCGTTACAGTCCAGTCGCAGCCTGTTATTTTCCCCTGCAATAAAGCGCCTCGGGGGAGGAATAGCACCATGTGGAACCAAGTATACAATCCTCTTGGTAACGAGTGGTTGTCGACGCTTCTCGCCGCCGTTCCGGTGGTCGTGTTGTTGGTGCTTATCGCGTCCGGCAAGGTCAAAGCGCACATTGCTGCAGTAATCGCGCTCTTTGCTGCGATTTGCATCGCCGTCTGGGCCTTCACCATGCCGGCGCCGCTGGCGCTGCGCGCGTCGGTGTTCGGCCTGGTCACCGGCTTCTTCCCGATCGGCTGGATCGTGCTCAACGTCATCTTCCTCTACCGCCTCGCGGTGGAGAAAGGCTCGTTCGAGCTGCTGCAGCGTACGATCGGCAACGTCTCGCCCGACCGGCGCATCCAGCTGCTGCTGATCGCCTTTTCGTTCGGCGCGTTCTTCGAGGGCGCGTCGGGCTTCGGCACACCGGTCGCCGTCACCGGCGCCATGCTGATGGGTCTCGGCTTCTCGCCGCTCGCCGCGGCCGGCCTCTCCCTGATTGCCAACACAGCACCAGTTGCCTACGGCGCACTCGGCACGCCGATCCAGGGTCTCGCCTCGGTGACCGGCCTCGACCCGTTCCTGCTGGGCGCGATGGTCGGCCGGCAGCTGCCACTGTTCTCCCTGATCGTGCCGTTCTGGCTGATCTGGGCGTTCGCCGGCTTCAAGGGCATGAAGGACATCTGGCCCGCGATCCTGGTGACCGGCGTCTCGTTCGCCGTGCCGCAGTTCCTGATCTCGAATTTCATCAATCCCTGGATCGTCGACGTCGGCGCCTCGCTGATCTCGATGGCCTGCCTGATCGGCTTCCTCAAGATCTGGCAGCCCAAGGAGCTGTGGCTGTCGCCGGCACTGCGCACGCGCGACGATTCGGTCGGCACCATGCCCGCCAGCACGGTCTCGACCGCCCCGGTGACCACTGCCGAGATGTGGCGCGGCCTGCTGCCGTGGATCATCGTTTGCATCGTGCTGTTGGTATGGGGCAGCGACTGGTTCCGGGTGCCGATGAACAAGACCTTCGTCTGGAACTACCCGATCGAGGGCCTGCACAACCTGATCTCCAAGGTCCCGCCGGTGGTCGCTCAGCCAACCAAGGAGGGCGCTGTCTTCGCCTTCACCTGGCTGACCTATACCGGCTCGGGCATGCTGGTCGCGGCGATCCTGTCGGCGTTCCTGATGGGCTTCAATCCGGTGCGGCTGGTGGCGGCCTTCGGCGAGACGATCTGGGCGCTGCGCTACTCGCTGATCACCATCGCCGCGATGCTGGCGATCGGCACGCTGACGCGCTATTCCGGCATCGATGCGACGCTCGGACTCGCCTTCGCCCACGCGGGCTTCCTCTATCCGTTCTTCGGCACCCTGCTCGGTTGGCTGGGCGTGGCGCTGACCGGATCGGACACTGCGTCGAACGTGCTGTTCGGCGGCCTGCAGAAGATCACTGCCGAGCAGCTCGGCCTGTCGCCCATCCTGATGGCGGCGGCCAACTCCTCGGGCGGCGTGATGGGCAAGATGATCGACGCCCAGTCGATCGTCGTCGCCTCGACCGCGACCAACTGGTTCGGCCACGAGGGCTCGATCCTGCGCTTCGTCTTCAAGCACTCGATCGCGCTCGCCTGCCTGGTCGGTGTGTTCGTTATGCTGCAGGCCTATGTCTTCACCGGCATGATCATCCATCCCTGAGCCCTGCATCCTTGACACATGCCGATCGAGATCGACCGCCGCGACCTCTATCGCTGGATCGGCGCCGGCCTGCTCACCCTCGTATGCCTGGTGGCGATCGTCGGCGGCGGCTGGGCGCTGGTGCGCGGCAAGAGCCCCGCGGACCGGGCATTCGACGATGTCCGCCGCCTGCCGCTGATCGGCACTGTCCTGGCCGAAACGCCCGCTGCCGAAGAGCTCATGCGCAAGGCGATCGAGGAGGAGCTGCGCAGCCCGACCCCGGCCGGCCTGTCGCGGCCGTTCTCGGTGATCGCCGACCTGCGCCGCCAGTACATCGTGCCGACACTGCGCGCCGCCGACGATACCAGCGCGCTCGCAGCGCTCGCTGCACGCGCCGACTTCGTGCGCTACCTGAGGCGCGCCGACCCGGCGGCCTGCCGCCAGTTCGCGCTCGGCAACCTGCTGCGGCCTGATCTGCTGCAGTCCGAAGGCCGCCAGCTGTTCGCCGAGTACCAGCAGGCGCTGCTGGCCGCCTATCGCAAGGGCAAGGTAGCCGGCAAGCAGCAGCCGTTCCTCACCCGTGACGCGCTCACCGCTGCGCTGAAGCAGGCGGGCTTCGGCAAGATGGACTTCGACCGGCTGCAGGGCTTTCCGACCCTGTCCAACGAGATAAGCTGCGACGTCGAGATCAAGGTCGACGCGGCAGCCGAACGCCTGCCGCCTCAGACGCGTGGACCGTACGCGCGCTACGTCCTGACGAGCAACTGAGCAACGAACAGCTGCGTCCGGGCGTTGTCGCATCATGGCAGCGACGGCACATAGCGGCGGGCACGCCCGCATGGGTGCGCGGCACCGGGCCAAGCTCAGGAAGTGGTCGGGCAAGGTGACGCGAGAGAGCGATGCGCTCGACCTCGAGCACGGTGTGTTCAAGAAGCGCAGCGCGCACGACATCGCTCTATCGCTCAAGCGCTCGGCCGAGC
>DASXQC010000456.1:0-4503 GCA_036493235.1 Reyranella sp. | reverse complement strand
GATGTTGACCCGCCCCGCCCGCAGCGCGCCCAGCAGGCCAGCGACGCCCAGCCACGAATCCGGCCGCATCGCCAATGGATCGAGGAAGCCGTCGTCGACGCGCCTGTAGATGACGTCGACCCGCTGCGGCCCGCGCGGCGTACGCATGTAGACACGGCCCTCGTCGACGAACAGGTCGGATCCCTTGACCAGCTCGATGCCCATCTCGTCGGCCAGGAAGGCGTGCTCGAAGTAGGCGCTGTTGTAATGGCCGGGCGTCAGCAGCACGACGTTGGGCTCGACATCGTCGCTGAACGACACCGAGCGCAGGGTCGCCAGCAGCTGCTCGGTGTAGTCGGCGACGGGCAGCACCCGCATGGCCGAGAACAGCTCGGGCGCCAGCCGCATCATCACCTCGCGGTTCTCCAGCACGTAGGAGACGCCGGACGGCGTGCGGACATTGTCCTCCAGGACGTAGAAGTCCTTCTCGCCCACCCGTACGAGGTCGATGCCGGCGATGTGAGCATGCACGTCGCCCGGCAGCTTGAGCCCCTGCGCCATCGCCACGAACTCGGCGTTCATCAGGATCTGTGCCTCGGGGATCACGCCGGCCCGGCAGATCTCGCGCTCGAGATAGGCGTCGGCCAGGAAGGCGTTGAGCGCCCGCACCCGCTGCTCCAGCCCCTTGCGCAGGAAGTCCCATTCGTCCCAGGCGATCACCCGCGGGATGATGTCGAACGGGATGGTCGTCTCGGCGCCCTCGGCCGCGCCGTAGGCACCGAACGTGATGCCGTGGCGGCGGTAGAACTGGTCGACCTCGTGGCGGGTCGCCGCCAGCTTCTCGGGCGAGGTCGAGTCCAGCCATTGCTGCACGCCGCGATAGGGTGCGCGCACGCCGTCGGCGCCCGAGCGCATCTCGTCGAATGTCTTACCCGCCATCCGGCATTTCGCCCCCTGTCGAGTTGCAATATAAGCAATTGGCGGGCCAACGAAAAAGGCTCGTTGGAGACGCCCCACGAGGCCCACATGAAACAGGTGTTGATCGAGAGCTACGGCACCCCGTGGGAGATCGCGCGCTGCGCCGAGGTCCCGGACGTGGGCGCGCCCGCCGCCGACGAGGTCGTGTTCGACGTGCTGGCCTTCCCGATCAACCCAGCCGACATGGGATTCTGCCGCGGAACCTATCGCCTGAAGCCGCCATTGCCGGCGACGCCGGGCGCCGAATGCGTCGGCCGCGTGACCGCGGTCGGCGCCGGCGTGAAGCACGTCAAGCCGGGCGACCTCATGATCAACCTGCAGCGCGAGAACTGGGCCCAGAAGCGCAAGGTCAAGGGCGTCGACGCGATCCCGTTGCCGGCCGGCATCGACCTCAGGCAGGCGGCGATGGTGCGCATCAACCCGCCGACCGCCGAGTTGATGCTGTCCGACTTCGTTACCCTCAATCACGGCGACTGGGTGATCCAGAACGTCGCCAACAGCGCGGTCGGCCGGCTGGCGATCGTGCTGGCGCACCAGCGCGGCCTGCGCACCGTCAGCGTCGTGCGCCGGCCCGAACTGGCGGCCGAGTTGAAGCCGCTTGGCGCCGACCTGGTGATCGTCGACGGCGACGACCTCGCCGCGCGGGTCGCGCGCGAGACTGGCGAGGCGCCGATCAAGCTCGGCCTCGAGGCGATCGGCGGCAAGGCGACCGGCCGCCTCTGCGACTGCGTCGCCAGCGACGCCACGGTCGTACACTACGGCTCGATGAGCGGACAGAACCCCGACGTCTCGCGCAACAACTTCACTTATCGCGGCATCAAGCTCACCGGCTTCATGCTCGGCCGCTTCATGGGGCGGCGCAATCCGCAGCAGATCCGCGAGATCTACGCTACCCTGGCGCAGCAGGTGATGGACGGCCGTCTCTATGCGCCGGTGGACACGGTCTATCCGATCGAGCAGATCAAGGATGCGCTCGCCCATGCCGACAAGGGCAGCCGCAACGGCAAGATCTTGGTGAGCCCCAACGGGGCGATTTAGGGAGAAGACGACATGTCCGACGTCGCCGAAGTCGAGAAGGTGCTGCAGACGTATTTCGACGGCCTGTACGAGGGCAACACGCAGAAGCTCGGCCAGGCCTTCCATCCGTCCTCGCATCTCTACAGCGTGGGCGCCGACGGCAAGGCCGCGGACTTCCCGCGCACCGACTGGTTCAAGATGGTCGAGAGCCGCAAGTCGGCCAAGGACAGCGGCAGCGAGCGACGCGACCGCATCGTGTCGATCGACTTCTCCGGCCCCGGCACGGCCTTCGCCAAGGTCGAATGCCAGATCCCACCGCGCTACTTCACCGACTACCTCACCCTGCTCAAGGCCGACGGCCGCTGGCAGGTGATCTCCAAGTCGTTCCACACGGTGACGAAGGACAAGTAGCGCCCTTCGGCCTTCTCTCCGGTCCTTTCTTCCTCCTCCCTCGTCATACGGGGGAGGATACAGGAGGGGAAGGCAACACAGGCGATTCCAGCTGCTTTCGGATCATGATCTCATCCTGGATCGGTCGGGACTGACGCCTTCCGGCCTCCCCCGTATGACGGGGGAGGTGAATAAGAATGCGTGCGATCCGCGGGGCTCCGCACGATTTACGAATCGGCAAACAGAAAATTTATACGGCGGCCGCATTTGCACGGGTTTGCACGCTGTCGCTCGCCCTCGTGCGTCGGCGATCCATTGATGTCCATGTAAGATTAATCTACATTCTATCCATCATGGACCGACCGATCTTGACCCTGCTGCCCGCGACCGATCTCGCCGAAGCAGCCTTCCCCGCACCGGAGGCGATCCTCGCCCCGATCCTGTCGCGCGGCAGCCAGTGCCTGCTCCACGGCCCGCCCGGCGTGGGCAAGAGCCTGGTGGCGCTTGGCATCGCCCACGCCGCCGCCACGGGCGGCAGCTTCCTCGGCTGGCACGCGCCGCGGCCGCATCGGGTGCTGTATCTCGACCGCTACACGGCGCCGGCCGAGATGAAGCGCCGGCTGGCGCTGTTCGGCACGCCGCCGCCGGCGCTGCAGTTCTCGCTGTCGGCGCACGACACGGGCGAGGCGCTGGACCTCGCCGCGCTCGAGGACCAGGCCCGGCTGATGGCGGGCTGGCGCCGGCCGGAACTGGTAGTGTTCGACAACCTCGCCAGCCTTGCCGGTCCGCACGGCGCGGCCGACTCCTGGAACGCGCTGCAACGCTTCCTGCTGCTGCAGCGCCGACGGGAACGGGCCATGCTGCTGGTGCACGACGTCGGTCGCGAGAACCGGCCGCCCGTCGACGGCTGGCCCGGGGAGGTGCTCGACGTCGTGCTGGCGCAGCGCCGGCCCGCCGACTGGCAGGCACAAGACGGCTCGCGCGTGGAGATCCATGTCGAGAGGGCGCGTAGCCTGCAGGGGGAGGCCCTCGAGCCGATCACGGCGGAGCTGCGCGATGGTCTCTGGCACTGGCACTCTGGCGGGCCGCCGCAGTTCGCGCGCGGCGTGGCGCTGCTCGACTCCGGGCTCGGCGCCGAAGCGATGGGACGCATGGTGCGGCCGGCCGAGAGGACGCAGCCATGAGAACGGGGCCACCGTTTTTGCGCCGCTTAAGGTCCGTTTTCAGCCGTTTATGGGAAGGCGAGATCGCCGCGAAACGCCGTCGCGCAGGGCTTTTGGCGCATCCGCCCACGCCAACGCCGTTTGAAAACGGCAAAAACGGTCGAAACGGCCGAGAGAGCCTGCCGGCGCACGCTGAACGACTGCGTCGGCTATCTGGCCTTCGACTTGTTCAGTGCCACCGCCGCGTGGATCAGCTTCTTGAACGCGGTCTCGTTGAGCGTGTCGTCCTCGTGGATGTCGATGGCGCGCCGGACATTGCCGTCGAGGCTGGCGTTGAACAGCTTCGACGGGTCGTCGAGTGCAGCGCCCTTGGCGAAGGTGAGCTTCACGATCGCCTTGTAGGTCTCGCCGGTGCAGAGGATGCCGTCGTGCTCCCACACCGGCACGCCGCGCCACTTCCAGGTCTCGACCACGTCGGGGTCGGCCTGCTTGATGAGTGTACGAACATGGCCGAGCGTTTTGCCGCGCCAGTCGCCGAGCTCCTTGATCCGCGCATCGATCAGCTTGGAGGGCGATTCACTTTTGGTCGCAGGGCTCGTCTTCTTCATGCCGTTCCTCTCCCCGATCGGTTCCCGTTCTGCAACTTCTTTTCTTTTCCCGCGCCGCCGTTGACTCCCCCTGACCGGAGTGAAAGCATTTCGTCACAAAGGGCTTCGCTCCGATTGAGGCGCCGTGGGTTCATCTCCTGCGTTCGCGTCACGGCCGAGAGTAAATGGGCGACCGTCACGGACGCTGGAGCTGTGGCCCAAACGACGTTTCTCGGGGCTTCTCGCATCACTGCGGAGAAGGAGGACGTCGTCATGACAGACCTGAAGACCGGTACAATCCTCAGCGGCAGACCAGGCAGCGGCGCGCATCGCGTGGTGGCGCTGTGCGGGCCGTATCTCTCGGGCAAGACCAGCCTGCTCGAGAGCCT
>DASXQC010000455.1:0-2330 GCA_036493235.1 Reyranella sp. | reverse complement strand
GTCGATCTCGCGGTCGAGCATCTCGGCGGCAAGATCGCCGGCAAGAAGATCGAGATCGTCTACGAGGACGACCAGTTCAAGCCCGACGTCGGCAAGGCGCGCTCGGAGAAGCTGGTGCAGCAGGACAAGGTGAACTTCGTCGCCGGCTACATCTGGTCGAACGTGTTGCTCGCCTCGCTCAAGACCGTGACCGACGAGGGCGACACCGTCCTGATCTCGACCAATGCCGGGCCGTCGCAAATCGCCGGCGAGCTGTGCAACAAGAACTTCTACTCGACCTCGTGGCAGAACGACCAGACGCCGATGGCGATGGGCGAGTACCTCAACACCAAGGGCGTGAAGAGCCTCTATGTCGTCGGCCCGAACTACGCCGCCGGCAAGGACATGCTCGCGGGCGTGAAGCGCTCCTACAAGGGCAAGATCGCGGGCGAGGACTACACCAAGTGGCCCGACCAGCTCGACTTCTCGGCCGAACTCACCAAGATCGCCGCGGCCAAGCCGGACGGCATCTTCATCTTCTATCCCGGCGCGCACGGCGTGCAGTTCGTCAAGCAGTGGGTGCAGGCCGGCCTCAACAAGACCGTGCCGCTCTACCAGGTGTTCTCGATCGACGCGATTACCCTGCCGCAGCAGGGCGAGCTGGCGCTCGGCACGCTGGGCGCCCAGGAGTGGGTGAACGACCTGCCGAACGAGCAGAACAAGAAGTACGTCGAGGACTTCAAGAAGAAATACAAGGTCTACCCGTCCTACTACGGCGCGCAGAGCTACGACGCGATCATGCTGATCGCCTCGGCCGCCGAGGCGCTGAAGGGCGACCTCTCGAACAAGGACAAGGTCCGCGCCGAGCTGAAGAAGGCCAACTTCAAGTCGCTGCGCGGCGGCTTCAAGTTCGGCACCAACAACTTCCCGATCGAGAACTTCTACATCCAGGAGACCGTCAAGGACGCCCAGGGCATGATGACGGTCAAGACGATCGCCACCGCGGTGAAGGACGCCGTCGATCCCTATGCCGCCAAGTGCCAGATGAAGTGATATCGGCGCACTCGCGCCGATATCATCCCGAGCGTAGCGAGGGATCTTTGGGCAACAGACAAGATCCCTCGGCTGACAAGTCATGGAAGTCCTGATCCAGGTCCTGAACGGCGTGCAGCTCGGGCTGCTGATGTTCCTGCTCGCCGCCGGGCTGACGCTGACTTTCGGCATCATGGACCTGGTGAACCTGGCACACGGCTCGCTCTACATGGTGGGCGCCTATATCGCCTGGACCTTCATCACCTGGACCGATTCCTTCGTGCTGGGCGCGCTGCTGGCGCTGCCGGCGACCTTCGCGGCCGGCGTGGTGGTCGAGGTCGTGATCGCGCGCCGGCTCTATGTCCGCGATCACCTCGACCAGGTCCTGGCGACCTTCGGCCTGATCCTGTTCTTCAACGACCTTGTGCGGGCGATCTGGGGACCGGCGGGCAAGAGCATCGCCGTGCCGCCGTTCCTCAACCACACGATCGAGATCCTGCCCGGCGCGCTCTATCCGGCCTATCGCCTGGCCATCATCGTGGTCGGCACCGTCGTGGCAGCCCTGCTGGCCTGGCTGGTGGCACGCACGCGGCTCGGCATGCTGATCCGCGCCGGCGCCTCCAACCGGCGCATGATCGCCGCACTTGGCGTCAACATCGAGCTGCTGTTCAGCCTGGTGTTCGGCCTCGGCGCAGTGTTCGCCGGACTGGCCGGGCTGATGGCCGCGCCGATCTCCTCGGTGAAGATCGGCATGGGCGACGACATCCTGATCCTCGCCTTCGTGATCATCGTCACCGGCGGCATCGGCTCGATCAAGGGCGCCTTCGTGGCGGCGATGGGCGTGGGCCAGCTCGACATCGTCGGCCGAGTCTATCTCGCCGACTGGCTGAAGGCGGTGATGGATCCCGCCGCCGCCTCGGCCGCGGCGCCGGCGATCAGCCAGGTGCTGATCTACATCGTCATGGCAGCGGTGCTGGTGTGGCGACCGACCGGCCTGTTCGGGCAGCGCCAATGAATGAGCGGCTCCTCACGCCGCGCGCGCTGATCACGACCCTGCTCCTGCTGTTGCTGGCGGCGCTGCCGCTGATCTCCCAGGCCGCCAACGACCGCTACATCCTTTCGGTCGGTACACGCATTATCATTTGGGCGATCGCCGCCATCAGCCTGAACATGATCCTGGGCTATGGCGGGCTGGTGAGCTTCGGCCATGCCGCCTTCATCGGCATCGGCGGCTACGCGGTCGGCATCCTGTCGGCCAACGAGATCCAGAGCGGCTGGATCCAGTGGCCGGTCGCGCTGCTGGCGGCGACGGTGTGGGC
>DASXQC010000454.1:0-8470 GCA_036493235.1 Reyranella sp. | reverse complement strand
GGTGACCGAGGCGGTGCGGGCGCGGCGCAATCCGGACCTGCACATCATCGCCCGCACCATCGCCACCCGCTCGGCCGGCATGGAGGACGCGGTGCGCCGCTGCGAGGCCTATCACAAGGCCGGCGCCGATTCGCTGCTGGTGCTGCCCTATACGCAAGAGGCCGTGCGCTTCTTTGGCGAGCGGCTGCCGCATCCTCTGGCGACGATCCTCAAGCCGGGCGGCCTCGCCTCGCTCGGCATGGGCCTGGAGGATCTCGCCTCCTGCGGCTTCAAGCTTTTGATCGATCCCGCGACGCCGGCGCTTGCCGCCTACGAGGCGATGAAGAAGGTCTATGCCGAGCTGGCGGAGCCCGGCTTCGCCATCCGCTCCCGCCCGCAGGAGGACTTCACGCGCCTCCAGAAGGAGCAGCAGACCTCGATCGACATGGACAAGCTGATCGAAATCGAGCGCCGCACGACCGAGAAGCCGGCGTAGCCGAGCAAAAGTGTTGGTAGAGTCTGTCGCTGCAGAGCTTCAGCACCAAGTCGCGCAGCGATATCGTCAATCCAGCCTCCTGTTGCCCGGAAGGATGCTTCCCGGCACGATCCCTGCGAGTACCTGCAGAAGGGCACCGCAAAAAACGACGCTGGAGGAAACGCATGTCGAAGATGGTGATCCCATCCGTTGCTGTCGGTCGCCGCCAGGTCATGGCCGGCGCGGGAGCGGTTGGCCTTGTCTCCGCCCTCGCGGCACCTGCGATCGCGCAGAACAAGCCGATCCGCATGGGCTGGATCGCCGCCGTCACCGGCATGTTCGCCTCGAATGCGCAGGCCCAGGACTGGGGCTTCCATATGGCGGTCGCCGACCTCAATGAAAAAGGCGGCCTGCTCGGCCGCAAGATCGAGATCGTGATGCGCGACAGCGCCGCCGATCCCTCCAAGGCGGTCAGCTACGCCAAGGAGCTCGTCTTCAACGAGAACATCGACGTGCTGTGCGGTCCGATCAACAGCGGCGAGGCACTCCCCACCCTGGGCATCGTCTCGGGTGCCAAGAAACTCCATTTGATCGGCGGGTCGGTGGAGGAGCTCATCGACCCGGTGAAGTATCCCTTCGGCTTCCGGAACCTGAACGCCAACGGCCAATGGATCAAGGTCGGCGTGAAGTTCATGGTCGAGGACCTGAAGAAGACGAAGATCGCCATCATCAACGACAGCACCGGCTACGGCGTGCTGTCGCGCGAGACGGTGACCAAATATCTGGCGACCCACAATCTCAAGCCGGTGTACGCCGCGACCGTCGATCCCAACAAGCCGGATGTCACCGACGAAGTGCTGAAGGCCAAGGCGGCGGGCGCCGAGGTCATCACCGAATGGTCGAATGCCACCGGCTTCGTCGCCCGCCTGATCAATGCGCGCGGCGAGCAGAACTGGAACGTGCCGATCGTCGGTCATCCGACCATCCTGCAGGAGCAGGTGGCCAAGCTGCTGTCCAAGCGATCCTACTGGGACAATGTCTATGGTCTCGGCTATGCGCACGAGATCGTCGATGCGCAGGGCAAGCTGCCGGCCAACGTCCAGGCGTTCATGGACAAGCACAAGAATGGCATCGGCCCCTTCATGGCCGCGGGCCTGCCGGCCTTCCTGCAGGGCCACGCTGCCGTGACGATCTATGCCGAGGGCCTGACCAAGGCGGGCGACCCCGATCCGGTCAAGGTCAAGGCGGCACTGGAATCGATTCCCGTGATCAATGCGCCCTATGGGCCCTTCATCTACACGGCGAAGGATCACAACGGCTTCCAGGACGACGGCATCAAGCTGGTCAATGCCAACGCCCAGCTGCCCAACGGCGGGTATCCGGCCGTCAAGATCGTCTGATCCGTCCGGCACGGAGACCCAGCGCGTGCTTCTGGTGATCGTGAGCGGGCTCGCCCTCGGCGGGCTCTACGGCATGACGGCGCTCGTCTACAACGTGATGTATTCGACGTCGAAGGTGCTGAGCTTCGGGACGGGCCAGTTCGCCATGGTCGGCGGGATCTGCACCGCCTGGCTGGTGCTCGACCTGCACTGGCCGCTGTGGGCCGGCTTCATCGCCTGCCTCGTCAGCGGCGCCGTGTTCGGCTGGTTGAGCGAAGTGATCGCGGTCCGCCGGATCGTCGCTGCCTCGGATGAGCATCTCTGGGTGCTCAGCACGCTGGCGCTGTCCACCATGGTGCAGGAGGCGATGTCCCTGGTCTGGGGCACCGACCCGACACCGTTCCCGCGCGTGCTGCCGCAGGAATTCGCCGGCGCCTTCGACCAGAAATTCTGGCTGCCGCTGATCTTCGCCGTGCTGATGGCGGTCGGGCTCGAGCAGTTCTACCGCCGCTCCATGATCGGCAAGCTGTTCATCGCGATGTCGGAAGACAGCTTTGCCGCCCGCGCGCGCGGCGTCGCAACCGACCGGATGCGGTCGCTCAGCTATGTCCTGGCCGGCGTCCTGGGGGCGTTGTCCGGCTTCGTCGGCGGCCAGCTCACCTTCGCGGATTTCGCGCTCGGCACCGCGCTCGGCCTGTCCGGCTTCATTGCGCTGGCGGTCGGCGGCATCGGCAGCTCGGTCGGCGCCCTGGTCGGGGGCGCGATCCTCGGCATGCTGACCTCGCTGACGACGCATTACTTCGGCGCCGAGTACCAGAAGACTATCGCCATCGGCCTGTTGATCCTGCTGCTGGTGGTCCGGCCGCAAGGCCTGTTCGGCACCACCCAGGTGCGTCAGGTATGAGGCACACCCGGATCAAGCCTGTCATCGTCGGGCTGTTCGCGCTGCTGGCCGTCGTGCTGCCGTGGCTTACCGGCAACGTCTACTACCTGCATGTCGCGACGCTGATCGGCGTCTACTGGGTGCTGATCGCGACCTTGAACCTGCTGGTCGGCTTCACCGGACAGCTCTCCGTGGGTCATGTCGGCCTGCTGGCGATCGGCGCCTATGCGTTCTGCCTGCTGGGCGGCGGTCAGGGCTGGAATCCGTTTCTCGCGCTGCTCTCGGGTGGGGCGATCTGCGCGGTGATCGGCCTGTTGCTGGGCCTGCCGTCCTTGCGCTTGCCGGGCTTCTATTTCGCCATGGCGACGCTGGCGTTCGGCTTGATCGTGAGCGAACTCGCGCTGGCGGAGCGGTGGCTGACCAACGGCAGCGTGGGCATGCCGGCGCCGAGTTTTCCCGCCCCCTTCGATACCCCCCAGGGCTTCTACTGGCTCGTCCTGGGCATCTCCGGCTTCGTGACCTGGATGACCGCGAACCTGGCGCGCTTCATGTGGGGCCGAGCGATGGTCGCACTGCGCGACAGTACGGTCGCGGCGTCCTCCGTCGCAGTACCGATCTACCGGACCAAGCTGATCGTGTTCGTGTTCAGCGGATTTACCGCCGGCATCGCGGGCGGGCTCTATGCGACGTCGCAAACCTACATCACGCCCGACGCCTTCATCGTCAATCTCGGCATCTATTTCTTCGTGGCGATCATCATCGGCGGACGCGGCGTGATCATCGGTCCGTTCATCGGCGCGGCCGTCCTGGCAGCGATTCCCGAGCTGGTCGGCCCGTTGGCGAAATACGGAACGTTCTTTTACGGTCTGATCCTGCTGATCGTCGTCCTGGTGTTGCCCGGCGGCTTTGGCGAGCTGATCACCACCCTCGCCGCCAAGCTACGGCGCGATCCGCAGTCCGCCACCAGCATCGAGCCCGATCTTCCCAGCCTGCGGGATGTCATCCGGGGGAAAACATGAGCGGCGCGCTGGAAGCGCGCTCTGGCGACGCTTTGCAAGCGCGCTCTAGCGACGCTTTGCAAGCGCGCTCTGTCATCCGGCGGTTCGGCGGGCTGTTGGCGGTGGACGGCGTCTCGCTCGAGCTGCGGCCGGGCGAGATCCATGGCCTGATCGGGCCGAACGGCTCCGGCAAGACCACGCTGTTGAACCTGATCTCGGGCTACTACACCGTGGACGAAGGCTCGATCGTCCTGGCGGGAGAGGATGTGACGGGCCACTCCGTGCGCGAGCGCGCGCTGTCCGGAGTCGCGCGCACGTTCCAGACGCCGAAGCTCGTGCTGTCCCTGCCCGTGCTGGACAACGCAATGCTGGGCGGCTGGCGCAGCGTGCGGTCCGGCTTCCTGGAGACAGCCATCGCCGCCCCTCGTCCCCGGCGTGAGGAGGCCGAGATCCGGGCCCGCGCAGCCGACATCTTGCGCGGTGTCGGCCTGGGTCGGGTCATGGACAAACGGGCGGACCTGCTGGAGCACACGGCGCAGCGCTTCCTGGAAATCGCCCGCGCGCTCACGGCACGGCCGAAGT
The DNA here is from genome assembly GCA_036493235.1 of Reyranella sp. Taxonomy (GTDB): domain Bacteria; phylum Pseudomonadota; class Alphaproteobacteria; order Reyranellales; family Reyranellaceae; genus Reyranella. Next base: position 4,174 of record DASXQC010000454.1, on the reverse strand, counting down.
TCGTCCTGCTCGACGAGCCCGCGGGCGGCCTGACCGGGAACGAGATCCAGCATTTGGGTGATATCATCGGCGTCATGCGCGACAGCGGCATCGGCGTGCTCCTGGTGGAGCATCACACCGACTTCGTTTTCAAGATCTGCGACAGGGTGACGGCGCTCAATCTCGGGCGGATGATCGCGCACGGCTCCGCGACTGCAGTCCGCAACGACCCCGAGGTCATCCGGGTATATCTGGGCGCATGAGCAAGCTTCTGGAAATCGAGGATCTCACCGTGGCCTATGGCAAGGCCGAGGTCGTCCATGGCGTCACGCTCAGCGTTGCGGCGGGTGAGTTCGTGGCCCTTCTCGGCCGCAATGGCGCGGGCAAGACGACGACACTGCACGCGGCCTCCGGCCTGATCGGCAAGCGCGGCGGTGTCGTCAGGTTCGACGGCCAGGTCATCACCGACGCCGTGCCGCGCGACATCGTGCGGGCCGGGCTGGTCCAGGTTCTCGAAGGTCATCGCGTCTTCCACCCCCTGACGGTGGAGGACAATCTCCTGATCGGCACCTACGCCCGCAGCCCGCGCGGCGATCGTTCGAAGCTCGACGAGATATACGGGTTGTTTCCCGAACTGGCGGAGCGGCGGCACCAACACGCTTCCCGCCTGTCGGGCGGACAGCAGCAGATCCTGGCCGTCGCGCAGGGAATGATCGCCGAGCCGAAGCTGCTGATGCTGGATGAACCGTCGGGCGGCCTCGCCCCGCTGGTGATCGATCGGATCCTGGACGTCGCCAGCGCGCTCGCGCGCCGGGGCGTGGCCGTGCTGCTGGTCGAGCAACTGGTGGAGAAGGCCCTGATGCACGCCGACAGGTGCTATCTGATGTCGACCGGCCGCATCGTGCACGAAGGCCTGGCCAAGGACCTGGCAGGATCGGATGTTCTGCACAGCGCCTATTTGGGGGAGGCGGTCTGACCCCAGAGAGCGGTGGGCTGGCTTCGCTCGGCATGAGCCTGGAGGATCTCGCCTCGTGCGGCTTCAAGCCGCTGATCGATCCCGCGGCCGGCTTAGCAGCCCCCGTCGTCCCGACCGAAGCGCGAAGCGGAGGGACCTCTCTTGCGATCACTGGCGACAAAATAGGTCCCTCGACTTCGCTTCGCTCCGCTCGGGACGACGCGGGAGTTCGGTGGATAACTCAGCGAAGCGAGCCTCATTATGGGCATTGGTTCGCGAATCGAGCCGCTGTTTCCGCGGTCTCGAAAGCCGGCCATTGCCCATAATAGGTAGGCGACGCGCGCAGGCGTAAACTCCTGGTTATTCGATACACGTACCCAGGAGTTCACTCATGTCCGACGAGTCCTCTGTCGATCTTCGCCATGCCGACCGCCGCCCGTGATAGAGGCTGCGTTCGGCAGCCGCTGGCAGGGCCACCGTTTTCGCGCCGTTTTCGGTCCGTTTTCGACCGTTTATCGCCCGGCGCGACCGCGGTAAAACGCCGTGGCGTCAAGCTTTTGGCTCACCGACCTTCGAAAACGCCGATTAAAAACGGCGAAAACGGGCGAAACGGGTTAGTCGATCGCCAGCCTGTAGACGCGCTTGGCAGTGCCGCTGAACAGCGCCTTCTTCTCGTCGGCAGACGCGCCGGACGCGATGCGCTTCAGCGCGTTGAACAGGCCAGCGTAACCAATGCCCATCTTGTCGACCGGAAAGTTGCTCTCGACCAGACAGCGATCGGCGCCGAACAGCTCGAGGCAGGTATCCGCATAGGGCCGCCAGGCGTCGGCCAGCTGCTGCGAGGTCGCCGGTGCCGGCGCGTTGAGATAGTCGAGCGCGCCCAGCCGCATCATCAGCCCGCCGACCTTGACCGACACGTTGGGGCACTTGGCGAGCTCGGTCATCGACGCCTTCCATGCCGCGAAGACCTCGTCCTTCTTGCCGGCCCAGCGGCCGTAACCCAGCACGCCGCCCATGTGGCACAGCACGATGTTGCCGTCGGGGAAGGCGCGCGCCAGCTCGGTCACCTCGGCGAGCTGGTGATGGAATATCCACGCATCGAACGACAGGCCGAGCCCGAACAGCCGCTTCAATCCGGCACGGAACTCGGCGCTGCGATGCACGCCCGGCCCCTTGGCGACGTGGCTGTTGCCGATCACCGGGTCGTCGTCCCAGGCGGCGCCGAAGCGGATGCCCTTGAAGCGGCCGCCGCCGGCGACGATCTCGGCCTCCAGCACCGCCGCCGCGCGATCGCCCAGCATGAGATCGGCGTGGCCGACGATGCCGGCGCAGACGCGCGTCTGCCCGTAGATGCCGCTGTCGCTCATCGCCGCCACGCCGGCGGCGAACTCGACCTCGCCGACCGGCTTCATCTCGACGGGCCCGCGTGCGCGATACATGGCGCGGCATTCCTCGAAGACGGTCGCCACCACCTTGTGCCCGGTGTTGACGTCGGCGAGGAAGTCGTCGAGCCGGTAGCGATAGCCCGGCAGGTCCCAGAGATGATGATGGGTGTCGATCACCTCGAGCTCCGGATCGAGGATCGGCTCGGCCGGCGCCTTCTCGAGCCACGCGGGGTCGGGCTTGAAGATGCGGCCGAACTGCGCCGGCTTCTTGTTGCCCGCGAACAAAGCGCCAAGCGAGCTTTCGTTGCCAGCCATGTGATGTCTCCTCCGGCTTCACGCCCTTGCTTCGATGCGGGCGGATCGCTCTTATTGTCGCCTACTTCAGGGGAAGCTCAATGACCGGAATTTTCCGCACAGCGCTGGCGCTGCTGCTGTGGTCGATGGCGACAGGCGCGTTCGCCCAGACCAACCTGCGCATCGGGCTGGCCGAGGATCCGGACGTACTCGATCCCAGCCTGGCGCGCACCTATGTCGGCCGCATCGTCTTCGCCTCGCTATGCGACAAGCTATTCGACATCGACGACAAGCTGAACATCGTGCCGCAGCTGGCGCTCAGCCACGACGAATCGGCCGACGGCAAGACGGTCACCATCAAGCTCCGTCCCGGCGTGAAGTTCCAGGACGGCGAGCCGTTCGACGCCAAGGCCGCGAAGTACAGCCTCGATCGGCACCTGACGATGAAGGGCTCGTACCGCAAGCCCGACATCGGCGTGGTCGACTCGGTCGACGTGGTCGATCCGCTGACCATCAAGCTCAACCTCAAGCAGGCCTACTCGCCGCTGCTGGCCCAGCTCACCGACCGCGCCGGCATGATGGTGTCCCCGAAGGCGGCCGAGGCCGAGGGCGACAAGTTCGGCCTGCATCCGGTCTGCGCCGGGCCGTACAAGTTCGTCGAGCGGGTGCAGCAGGACCGCATCGTCGTCGAGAAGTTCAAGGACTACTGGAACAAGGACAACGTCTTCATCGACAAGATCACCTACCTGCCGATCGTCGACGGCACGGTGCGGCTGGCCAACCTCCGCTCGGGAGCGCTCGACCTGATCGAACGCGTGCAGGCGACCGACATCAAGGCCGTGCGCGACGACAAGAAGCTCAAGCTCGCGAAGGCGGTGTCGCTGGGCTACGCCGGCCTGCAGCTCAACCTCGACAACGGGCCCAAGGCCAATAACCCGCTCGCCAAGAACCACAAGGTGCGCGAGGCGTTCGAACTCGCGATCGACCGCGAGGCGCTGAACCAGGTGGTGTTCAATGGCGAGTTCGTACCGGGCAACCAGTGGGTCAGCCCGCAGAACCCGTACTACCAGTCGACGTTCCCGATCCCCAAGCGTGACGTCGACAAGGCCAAGGCGCTGCTGAAGGAAGCGGGCGTCACCATGCCAATCTCGCTCGACTTCCTGGTGGTGAACGGGGCGGAGAATCGCGCCGTCGCCGAGACGGTGCAGGCAATGGCGGCCGAGGCGGGCTTCGACCTCAAGATCCGCGTCACCGAGTTCGCAACCTCGATCAAGGAGGCCGAGGACGGCAACTTCCAGCTCTACCTGTTCGGCTGGAGCGGCCGCGTCGATCCCGACGCCAACGCCTACATCATCCAGGCCTGCAAGGCGCCGCTGAACTACAGCAAGTACTGCGACCCCGAGGTCGACGCGCTGCACCAGGAGGCGCGCCGCATCAGCGACCAGGCCGGCCGCAAGGCGGTGTACGAGAAGATCGCCGCCAAGGTGCTGCCCGGCATCGACGGCGGCTTCCTCTATCTCTGGCACCCCCAGGTGCTGATCGCCCACACCGACAAGGTCGA
>DASXQC010000453.1:0-5031 GCA_036493235.1 Reyranella sp. | reverse complement strand
CGATCCGCGATGCGACCGGCCGCCCTATGGCGGCTCGCCCGATCGCTACCGGGCGGTCCTGGAAGCCTACAAGCAGGACGTTGCCCAGGTCGCCAAGACGCTGGAGGAGATCTGCAGGATGAAGTTCGACGGCGCCGACCGTGCGGCGCTTTACAAGCTTCAGTACAAGGACGAGGACATAAACCGGATGGATACGGAGGCCCTGGCCCTGGACATGCTCAAGAGGAAGAACCTCCAACCCAACACCAAATGAAGAGCGTCGGCGACTGGCCGGCGACCGCTGTGAGAGTGCTGCGACGCAGCTGCTAGGCGGCCTTCGCGGTCGTCGTTTGTCCCGGGTCTGGCATATGCGGTGGCGACGTCTCCACAGCGGGCTTCGCATCGAGTGCGGGAATCGGATAGTGGTCGCAGAGCGAGTTGCACTCCGAGTAGCGGAGCTTGAGCTGCTCGCTCGTCACGCGAGCCCGGTCCCAGATTTGTTGATCCTTGTTCGAATCGATTGCCGCGAGGAGCGCCGTTACGTCCTCGTGGTAATCCTTGAGTCTCAGCCGGAGGCGGTCGCCTTTGAAGTCCTTCTGATGATTCTCGTAAAGAAATGCGAAGAGCGTTAGCTCGGAGCAGAGGATGTTCACCAGGCTCTCAGCCCGGTCCGGCTGGAACTCGGCCAGTTCCTTGATGGCATGCCGCCCGCTTTCGTACATGAGGAACTGCATGTAGATGCTTTGTTCAAAGCGTTCCAAGGCTTCCTTCTGTTCCTGCGCAGCCGCGCTTGAGCGCATGCAGTCCATCATTGTCTTGCGATAGGTGTAGAAGGCCGTGACGGCGTTGACCACAGGACCACTCAGGGACTGGAGGTCCGTGAGTTGGTTGTCGTAGACCGGCGTATAATTCTCCTCGCTGCTGACTTTCGTCAGCGGAGGCGTCGTTGATGGCGTCGCCGGCGTGTCGCTTCCCGCGGGGGCTCCATGGCGTGCGACTGACCATTTGGCAAAATCCATGATCAGGCAGACCCTGCAAATCGAACTGATCTCGCAGGCGAACAGGTCGACGACGCCGATCCGACGATTCGCCGACTGATAAACCCAACTTGCAAGAGTGGCGGCCATTGCAAATGCGCCGAGCCCGACGGTCACCATGTCCTTGTCGTCGGGTGGGGATGGCGAGCTCCAGATTTGATACAGCCAGCGTCCTATGATGAAAATTCCCAGGCCGCCCGGGGCCAACGAAAACAGCCCCAGGAATTGGTAGTCTCCAAGATGCTTGGACGTGCACATCCGTAAGGGCACCGAAACCGGGCCATGCTTCAGCTTGTCGGCGAAGACGAAGGTCGAGATGCGCCTGAACCATTCCATGGCTTCCCCCTTCCCAGCGATCTGGCAACCAGTTCCGAAGAGCTTGCCTGCGAGGGGGAACGGCGACTTTCCGTTGATCCCAAAGGTAGGGCATGTCCTGCCAGAAGCGCAAGCATGAGGGGCGCCCCTGAGGCGACCCCTACCAAGGCTCGGGAATCCATGCCTTTGGCACGCTTGATGCTCTTCCTGCCGCGCGTTAGTCAGAACGAGCCGGTAGGCAGGGGGAAGCGCAGGGTCATGAATCTCACGCCTCGGGAAAAGGACAAGTTGCTGGTCGCCATGGCGGCCAACGTCGCGCGGCGGCGGCTGGAGCGCGGCGTCAGGCTCAACCATCCCGAGGCGGTGGCGCTGATCACCGATTTCGTCGTCGAGGGCGCGCGCGACGGCCGCTCGGTCGCCGAGCTTATGTGCGACGGCGGTACGGTGATCCGCCGCGAGCAGGTGATGGAGGGTGTCGCCGAGATGATTCACGACATCCAGGTCGAGGCGACGTTCCCCGACGGCACCAAGCTCGTCACCGTCCACAATCCGATTCGCTAGCGGAGAGCCGCCATGAAGCCCGGTGAGATCCTCCCCGCGAAGGGCGAGCTCGAGCTCAACACCGACAAGAAGCGCAATCCGGTCTCGATCGAGGTCGCCAACACCGGCGACCGGCCGATCCAGGTCGGCAGCCACTACCATTTCTTCGAGACCAATGAGGCGCTGAAGTTCGACAGGAAAAGAGCAAAGGGCATGCGGCTCGACATCGCCGCGGGCACGGCGGTGCGCTTCGAGCCCGGCCAGTCGCGCACGGTGCGGCTGACGCCTTATCTCGGCAGCCGCGAGAGCCACGGCTTCCAGGCCAGGGTCTCGGGCAAGCTGGGGCCGATCGCCAAGGTCGGGCCGTCGAACGAGGGCCCGACGCGCATCTCGCGCGCAGCCTACGCCGGCATGTTCGGCCCGACGGTCGGCGACAAGGTGCGGTTGGCAGACACCGAGCTTTTCATCGAGGTCGAGAAGGACCACACGATCTACGGCGAGGAAGTGAAGTTCGGCGGCGGCAAGGTGATTCGCGACGGCATGGGCCAGAGTCAGCGCACGCGCGCGCAGGGCGCGGTCGACACCGTGATCACCAACGCCCTGATCCTCGACCATTGGGGGATCGTGAAGGCCGACATCGGCCTCAGGGACGGCCGCATCGTCGGCATCGGCAAGGCCGGCAATCCCGACGTCCAGCCGGGCGTGACCATCGTCATCGGGCCGGGCACCGAGGCGATCGCCGGCGAGGGCAAGATCGTCACCGCAGGCGGCATCGACTGCCACATCCATTTCATCTGCCCGCAGCAGATCGACGACGCGCTCTACAGCGGCGTCACGACCATGATGGGCGGCGGCACCGGTCCCGCGCACGGCACCCTGGCGACGACGGTGACGCCGGGGCCATGGCACATGGGCCGGATGCTGCAGGCGGCGGAAGGGCTGCCGATGAATCTCGGCTTCTTCGGCAAGGGTAACACCAGCAAGCCGGCCGGCATCAAGGAGCAGGTCGAGGCCGGCGCCTGCGGGCTGAAGCTGCACGAGGACTGGGGCACCACGCCCGCGGCGATCGACAACTGCCTGACCGTCGCCGACCGCATGGACGTGCAGGTCGCGATCCACACCGACACGCTGAACGAGTCGGGCTTCGTCGAGACCACGCGCGCCGCCTTCAAGGGCCGCGCCATCGCCACCTTCCATACGGAGGGCGCGGGCGGCGGCCATGCGCCGGACATCATCCGGCTGGCGGGCGAGAAGAATGTGCTGCCGTCGTCGACCAATCCGACGATGCCCTACACGGTCAACACCGTGGACGAGCATCTCGACATGCTGATGGTCTGCCATCACCTCGATGCGCGCATCCCCGAGGACGTGGCCTTCGCCGAATCGCGCATCCGCAAGGAGACGATCGCGGCGGAGGACATCCTGCACGACATGGGCGCCTTCTCGATGATGTCGTCGGACAGCCAGGCGATGGGCCGCGTCGGCGAGGTCGTGATCCGGACCTGGCAGACCGCCGACAAGATGAAGAAGCAGCGCGGGCGGCTGAAGGAGGAGACCGGCGACAACGACAATGTCCGCGCCAAGCGCTACGTCGCCAAGTATACGATCAATCCCGCGATCACCCACGGCATCTCGCGCCATGTCGGCTCGGTCGAGGTCGGCAAGCGCGCCGACCTGGTGATCTGGGCGCCGGCCTTCTTCGGCGCCAAGCCCGACATGGTACTGATCGGCGGCTCGATTGCGGCGGCGCCGATGGGCGATCCCAACGCCTCGATCCCGACGCCGCAGCCGGTTCACTACCGGCCGATGTTCGGCGCCTACGGCCGCAGCCTGGTCGCGAGCCCGGTGATCTTCACGTCCGCCGCGGCAATCGCCAAGGGCGTGGCCAAGAAGTGGGGCCTCGCCCGGCCGCTCGCCGCTGTGAAGGGCACGCGCAAGATCGGCAAGAAGGACATGGTGCACAATTCCCTGTGCCCCAAGATCGAGGTCGATCCCGAGACCTACGAGGTGAGGGCCGACGGCGAGCTCTTGACCTGCGAGCCGGCCGAGGTCCTGCCGATGGCGCAACGATATTTCCTGTTTTGATCATGAAACGCGCCATCGAGGTCGTGCGCGCTGGGCGCTGGCCGCAAGCCGAGCGCGCCGACACTGTCACTCTCCTGTTCGACGACCGCTATCGCCGGCGCTTGCGCATGCTGGGCGATGGTGGTCTCGATTTCCTGCTCGACCTGATCGAGCCGATCGTGCTGCACACCGGCGATGGGCTCCGCCTGGAGGAGGGCGGCTACGTCGAAGTGAAGGCGGCCGAGGAGGACCTGGTCGAGGTGCGCGGCCGCGACGCGGCGGCATTCGCGCGGCTCGCCTGGCATCTCGGCAACCGCCACCTGCCGGCGCAGATCGAGGGCGACCGCATCCTGATCCGCGACGACCACGTGATCATCGACATGCTGAAGGGCCTCGGCGCCGAGGTGCGCAAGGTCCGCTCACCGTTCGATCCCGAAGGCGGCGCCTACGGCCAGCACAACCACGATCCCGACCACCGCCACGGCGCGCTGCACGCCGAGCGCCATGGCTGACGCGCTTTACCGCCTGCTCGCCTGGCTGTCGCCCGCCTATCCGATCGGCGGCTTCAGCTACAGCCACGGCATCGAGACCGCGATCGAGGAGGGCCTCATCCTCAATCGGCCGTCGCTCGTCGCCTGGCTGCAGACTGTGCTGGGCGCCGGCACCGGTCGTGTCGACGGCGCGCTGTTCGCGGCGGCCTGGCGCGCGGCTGAAGCCAAGGATTGGCCGGCGTTCGATGCCATTGCCGAGCGAGCAGCCGCGTGGCGCGGCACGTCGGAGATGGCGCTGGAATCGCGCCAGCAGGGTGGCTCGTTCCTGTCGATCACCCGCACTGCCTGGCCGCATCCCGATCTCGATACAGCGCACGAGCGGCTGAACGGCGAGATCGCGCTGCCGATCGCCGTGGCGCTGGCGACGGAGGTGCACGGCATCTCGCTCGAGGCTGCGCTCGAAGGCTACCTGCAGGCGTTTACCGCCAACCTGATTTCGGCCGCGGTGCGCGTCGTGCCGCTCGGCCAGACCGACGGCCAGATCGCGCTGGCCAGTCTCGAAGACGCGGTGCACAAGGCGGTCGCGGCGGCGCTGGCCGTCACCG
>DASXQC010000452.1:0-2113 GCA_036493235.1 Reyranella sp. | reverse complement strand
TGCCGTGCGCAACACCGGGCCTCTCAAGGTCACCAAGCTCCATCCGCTGTTCGGCGCGGAGGTCGAAGGCATTGATATCACGCGGCCGTTGAGCCCGCGCGAGTTCGGGCCGATCCGCGCCGCCTTCGAGGAGCATTCGGTTCTGCTGTTCCGCGACCAGCACATGAACGACGAGCAGCAGGTCCAGTTCAGCGAGTATTTCGGCCCGCTCGAGACGACCGGCAGCGCCAATCCCGCTGCCGGCAGCAAGTTCCAGCGCCAGTCGAACCTCGACATCATGACCGGCGAGCCGATCCCGCCGGACGACATGCGCATGATCTACCAGAAGGCCAATTACTTCTGGCACTCCGACAGCTCGTTCAAGCGCATCCCGTCGCTGTGCTCGATCCTGACGGCGCGGGTCTGCCCGCCGGAAGGCGGCAACACCGATTTCCTGTGCATGCGCGGGGCCTGGGAATCGCTGCCGCCGGCGCTGCAGTCGACACTCTATCCTTTAGTCGCCGAGCACTCGCTCGGTCATTCGCGCGACAGAGTGCAGAAGGGCATCCTGAGCGACAAGACGCTGAAGGAGCTGCCGCCGGTCAAGCAGCGGCTGTTCCGCGACAATCCGGTGAACGGCCGGCGCGCGCTCTATGCCGGCGCGCATGCCGGCCACATCGTCGATTGGCCTGAAGCGACCGGCAAGTCGCTGCTGTTCGAAGTCATGTGGCGCGCCGACCAGCCGGAGTTCCGCTGGAGCCATGCCTGGCGCGAGGGCGACGTCATCGTGTGGGACAACCGCGCCGTCGTGCATCGCGCCACCCACTACGACCCCGTAAAATACAAGCGTTTCATGCAGCGTACGACGATCGGCGGCGACGAGCTGACCGTTCCCCAATAGGCGATGCCGGACACCACCACCGTCGCCGAAGGCACAAGACCAGTCGAGAGTGTCCAGGACGGCATGGCGGCCGGCTGGCCGCGCCGCTTTGCCGTGCTCACCATCACCATCGGCCTGTCGATGTCGGTGCTCGCCAATTCGATGACGAATCTGGCGCTGCCCTACATCGCGCAAGATCTGAACATTTCCGCCGAATCCTCGATCTGGATCGTCAATGCCAGCCAGATCGCGCTGATGGTCACGCTGCTGCCGATCGCGGCGCTGGCCGACATCATCGGCTACCGCCATGTCTATCGCGCAGGCTTGGCGCTGTTCTGCCTCGCCTCGCTCGGCTGCTCGCTCGCACCGTCACTGTCTTGGCTGATCGGGGCCCGCACCCTCCAGGGACTAGGCGGTGCTGCCCTGATGTCGGTGCAGCCGGCGCTGGTGCGGGCGATCTATCCACGCAACATGCTGGGCCGCGGCCTCGGCTTCAACACCACGGTGGTCGCGACCTCGCTCGCCGCCGGCCCGTCGGTCGGCGCGGCGGTGCTGACGGTCCTGTCCTGGCAGGCCCTGTTCTCGGTCTATATCCCGCTCGGCATCATCGCCTTCCTGCTGAGCGAGCGATACCTGCCGCACACCACGCACGTGCACCGCCCATTCGACTTCCCGTCGGCCATCATGTCGGGCTTCACCTTCGGCCTGCTGATTTTTGGCATAGACGGCATGGCCCACGGCCATTGGCCGCTGGTGATCGTGGCCGAGCTCGGCGGCGCGGTGCTGCTGGGTGGGCTGTTCATCTGGCGCCAGACCCGGCTTGCCGATCCGATGATGCCGGTCGACATCTTCAAGCGGCCGATCTTCGCCCTGTCGATCTCGACCGGGAGCTGCACCTTCACGGCCCAGGGCCTCGCCTTCGTAAGTCTGCCCTTCTTCTTCCACACCGTTCTGGGCAAGAGCGCGACCGACACCGGCTTCCTGCTGACCGCGTGGCCGCTCGCGCTGGCCTCGGTCGCGCCGATCGCCGGCCGGCTGGCCGATCGCCATCACGCCGGCGTCCTGGGTGCGATCGGCCTCACCAGCATGACCACCGGCCTGGTGCTGACCGCATTGCTGCCCGCCCACCCCAGCACCGCCGACATCATGTGGCGGCTGGTGCTGTGCGGCGCGGGCTTCGGCATCTTCTCCTCGCCCAACAACCGGCTGATGATGAACGCGGTGCCGCGCGAGCGGAGCGGCAGCGCCGGCGGC
>DASXQC010000451.1:0-3410 GCA_036493235.1 Reyranella sp. | reverse complement strand
GCGCTTGATTACAAGCGCTGCCGCCCGCCCGCGCCTGTGAAGGCGCGCTACTGATTCATAGAGCCGAAGAAGTCCTGATTGCTCTTGGCGGTGCGGAGCTTGTCGAGCAGGAACTCGATCGCATCGACGGCGCCCATCGGCATGAGGATGCGGCGCAGCACCCACATCTTCGACAGCGTCGCTCTATCGACCAACAGCTCTTCCTTGCGGGTGCCCGACTTGGTGATGTCGATTGCCGGGAAGGTGCGCTTGTCGGCGACCTTGCGGTCGAGGATGATTTCCGAGTTACCGGTGCCCTTGAACTCCTCGAAGATCACCTCGTCCATGCGGCTGCCGGTATCGATCAGCGCCGTGGCGATGATGGTGAGCGAGCCACCCTCCTCGATGTTGCGCGCGGCACCGAAGAAGCGCTTCGGCCGCTGCAGGGCGTTGGCGTCGACGCCGCCGGTCAACACCTTGCCGGAGCTCGGCACCACGGTGTTGTAGGCGCGACCCAGCCTCGTGATGGAATCCAGCAGGATCACGACGTCGCGCTTGTGCTCGACCAGGCGCTTGGCCTTCTCGATCACCATCTCGGCGACGGCGACGTGGCGGCTCGCCGGCTCGTCGAAGGTCGAGCTCACGACCTCGCCCTTCACCGTGCGCTGCATGTCGGTGACTTCCTCCGGCCGCTCGTCGACGAGCAGCACCATGAGGAAGACCTCCGGGTTGTTGGCGGTGATGGCGTGCGCGATGTTCTGCATCAGCACGGTCTTGCCGGTACGCGGCGGCGAGACGATCAGGGCGCGCTGGCCCTTGCCGATCGGCGCGATCAGATCGATCACGCGGGTCGAGATGTCGAGCTGCTGCTGCGGCGTCGAGGTCGAGGCCTTCTTGGTCAAGGTGCCGGTGGTGCGGCGGCCGGTCGAGACGCGACCCGACGCCGTCGCGCGCGGCGCGCTCTGCTCCTCCGAGATGGTCGGCGCCATCGCGCCGGGTCCGTCCATCTCGAGCTTCAGCTTCTCGTCGGGATAGAGCGGGGTGAGCGAATCGAAGCCGATGCGGTGGCGCAGCTGCTCGGGGTCTTCGAAGTTGATCTTGTTGATCTGCGTCATGGCGAAGTAGCGCTCGCCATCCTTGGGCGCGCGGATCTCGCCTTCCACGGTGTCGCCGGTGCGCAGGCCGAATCGGCGGACCTGCTGGGGGCTCACGTAGATATCGTCGGCGCCGGGCAGGTAGTTGGCCTCCATCGAGCGCAGGTAGCCGAAGCCATCGGGGATCACCTCGATGGTGCCGCTGCCCGAGATCACCTCGTCGTTGGTGGCGAGCTTCTGCAGGATGGCGAACAGCAGTTCCTGGCGACGCATTTGCGCGGCGCCTTCCACGCCCTGCTCCTCGGCAAACGCCAGCAGTTCGGGCGGCTTCTTCTTCTTAAGGTCTTCGAGATTCATTTGTCTTTTCAACAGGTTGGGAATTGACGCACGCGCTCGATCGGCCAGGGCGGCCAACCATGAAATCAGAGCTGTGTCGTACGAGTTGGACCCCGTCGATCACCGCCGGGCGGCGGCGCCAAGGGCCCTAGGTATCGCTTATATAATTGCGCGATCGGAGACTGTCAAAGCCGGACAGGCCGGTCAGTCCTCCTCGGCCAGCATCTCGGCGTAGCGGAAGATCTCGGTGTGGTCGGCGCCCTTGCCGAGCTTGCCGTCGGCGGCGGTCCAGTAGGCGACCGCCTGTTCGAGGTTGGGCACGTGCAGCTTGAGGTGCGAGGCGACGTCACCTGCGGTGCGCAGGTCCTTGGCCATCAGCGCCATCGAGAAGCCGGCGGCGAAGCTGCGTGACACCACGAACTGGCGGCCCTTCACCTCGGTGGCGTTGCTCTTGCCGGTCGAGGTGTTGAACACGTCGACCATGGTGCCGGGATCGAGGCCGAAATTCTCGCCGACGATCAGCGCCTCGGACATCGCCACCACGCCGGCGGCCGACAGGTAGTTGTTCAGCGCCTTCAGCGCATGGCCCGCGCCGGCCGGACCACACAGCGTGATGGTCTTGCCCATCGCGCCGAATACCGGACGGGCGCGCTCGAGATCGGCCGCGGCGCCGCCGACCATGATCGAGAGCGAACCATCGACCGCGCGCTTTACGCCGCCCGACACCGGCGCATCGAGCAAGGCCATTCCCTTCGCCGCGAGATCGCGCGCGAGCTTCTGGGTGTCGACCGGATTGGACGAGCTCATATCCATCACCAGCGCGCCGGCGCCGAGGGCCTCGACCGCTGCATCGCGGCCTTCCAGCACGGCGGCGCGCACTGCCTTGCCGTCGGGCAGCATGGTGATTAGCGCATCGGCGCCCTGCGCCGCGGCCTTGGCCGAGGCCGTGGCGAGCGCCGTCGGATGCGCGCCGACGAAATCGGACACTGCCTTCTGCGAGAGATCGAACACCCGCAGCGTGAAGCCCGCGCCCGCCAGCCGCGAGGCCATCGGCCGACCCATCATGCCGAGGCCGATGAAGGCGATCGTAGCGGGCGGAGTGATGGCGGTCATGGCGGTTCCTTGACTAAATGAGATCGTATTCATAGAGCGGCAGCGTGCGGCCGGGAATGGCGTCCGAGGGCGCCTGCGAAACGAAGCGTGCGCCCATGCGTTCGTAAAACGGCGCGGCATTGGGATCGGCGAGGATCGCCATGCGCTTGGCGCCGAGCCGCCGCGCCAGCACGACCGCTGCCTCGAACAGGGCCCGGCCGACGCCGCGATTGATCGTGCGCGGATCGACAAACATCAGGCCGAGCTCGCCGTCGGGCTCGACCCGCGCCACGCCGAACACCAAACCCTGGCGTTCGGCGACCAGCACACGGCGCTCGACGATCTCGGCGTCACTCACGGTGAGCGACGCCGCGCTCCGGCGCATGAAGGCCTCGTCATAGCCCCAGTGCGCCTTCGAGCGCACGCAGAGCGCGGTCAGCGACTGGGCTTCGCCGACGCGCGCGCTACGGACGGAGATGTCAGATGCCACGGTCCTTGAAGACGCCGCTCGCGGTCTTGAAGGCGTCGAGGCTCGCCGGAATGCCGCAATAGATCGCGACCTGCAGGAAGATCTCCTTGATCTCCTCCTTGGTGAGGCCATTGTTCAGCGCGCCGTTGATGTGCAGCTTGAGCTCGGGACCGCGGTTGAGCGCCGCCAGCATGGCGAGGTTCAGCATCGAGCGGTTCTTCTTGGAGAGGCCCGGCCGCGTCCAGGCATAGCCCCAGCAATACTCGGTGGTGATGTCCTGGAACGACATCATGAAGTCGTCGTTGGCGGCGCCCGCCAGCGAGTTGTCGACATAGGCCGCGCCCAGCACGGCTTTGCGCATCTTCATGCCCTCGTCGTAGAGCTTCTTGTTGCGCGGGTTGGGCTTGGCTTTCTTCGCTGCGGCTTTGGCCTTGGCCATC
>DASXQC010000450.1:0-9624 GCA_036493235.1 Reyranella sp. | reverse complement strand
CCGCGCGTCGCCTTCCTTTGCACCGGGCAGGGCTCGACCTACGCCGGTATGGCCGCCGGGTTGATGGATCTCTCGCCGCTGTTCCGCTCGATCGTGGAGCGCTGCGATGCGGTGATGGGTCTCGACCGGCCGCTGGCGCAGATCTTCAACGACAACGCTTTGCTCGGCCGCACCGACTACGCGCAGCCGGCCCTCTATGCCCTTTCGGCAGGATTGGGCGCGCTATGGCGGTCGTGGGGGATCGAGCCCGTGGCGGTATTGGGCCACAGCGTCGGCGAGTATGCCGCCGCGCATCTCGCGGGCATCCTGAGCCTGGAGGATGGCGCGAAGCTGATCGCGACCCGGGGTCGGCTGATGCAGGCACTGCCGGCGGGTGGCGGCATGGCGGCGCTGCTGGGCGACGAAGCGTCAGTGCGCGGCCTGCTGACCCGCCATCCCGAGGTCGAGGTCGCGGGCCTCAACAGCCCGATGGCGATGACGGTGGCGGGACCTGTCGCGGCGATCGACCGGCTGCTCGCCGACCCGGCACTCAATGGCGGCATGGCCGGGCAGAAGCTCACGGTCTCGCACGCCTTCCACTCGAAGCTGCTCGAGCCGATGCTGGACGAGCTGGCCGCGACGGCGAACCAGGTGGTGCACGGGCCGGCGACGGTGCCGGTGGTGGGCAATCTCGACGGCGCGGTGGTCGCCAAGCACGACGGCGCCTACTGGCGGGCGCATGCGCGCCAGCCGGTGCGGTTCGCGGCGGGACTGCAGACTCTGGCGCAGATGGGTTGCACGCATCTGGTCGAGCTGGGCGCGCAGCCGGTCCTGAGCGGCTTCGCGCGCAATGCGCATCCGGCAATGGCGGCGCTGCCCAGCCTGACCCGGCCGCGGCCCAACGCGCCACAGGGCCAGGCGTGGATCACGTTGATGGAAGCGGCGGCGCGGCTGTGGCGCGACGGTGCGCCGCTCGACGGGCTTGCGCTCAACGCCCCCTTCCCGGCCGCACATACCGATGCGCCAACCTATCCCTTCCAAAGACAACGGTATTGGCTGGCCGATCCGACGCTCGAACCCGCGCGGGAAAGCACGATCGCGCCGGTCGTGCGGCCGGCATCGGAAGTCGGCGACAGGAAGGTCACTGGCTTCTACGACGAACTCGCGCAGGCGGCCGGCCATGACGATGCACATGCCGACGGCAGCGAAGGCCATCTCACCTTCGGCCTGATGCCGGCGGCGCAATCCGGCTTCTCCTGGCTGCGCGCCTTCTTCGCCGGCGAGGCCTCGCCGGAGGAATACGCCACGCTGCGCCGCTGCCAGAGCGCGCTCAAGCAGGCGATCTTCTCAGCGGTCGATTTCGACAAGGCCCGGCGCGTGCTCGATTTCGGATGCGGTCACGCCGCCGATCTCAGCGCGATCGCGAGTCGACATCCTCACCTCATGCTGGACGGCTGCACGATCTCGGCCGGTCAGGTTGAGGTGGGTACGCGCCGCGTGGCACGCCTCGGCCTCGCCGATCGAATCCACCTGCATCATCGCGACAGCGCGCGCGATCCGTTCCCCGGCCGCTACGACGTGATCTTCGGCGTCGAGGTCGCGGGCCTGATCGAGGACAAGCAAGCGCTGTTCGACAACATCGCCGGCCACCTCGAGCCCGGCGGCGCGCTTGTCATCGCCGACTTCTTGGCGACCACCGACCTGATCGCGAGCCCCGACACCGCCTCCTTCACGCCGACCGCCGAGCAGTGGGCGGAGTTGCTCGCCAATCACGGATTACGGCTCACCGACTGCGTTGATGTCAGCCGCGAGATCGCACAGTTCCTCGACGATCCGGGCTTCTCTGGAGAGGTCGACAAGGTCGTCGCCCGGCACAGGCTCTCGGCGCTGACACGCACGCATCTGCTGTCGAACGACAATATCGGCAAGGCGCTACGCGCCGGCCTTATGCGCTACGTGCTGCTGACAGCGCGTGGCGATCGGACCACTCCCAACCCGCGCCTGCTCGCCACCAATCGTGCGCGGCTGGCAGCACCGGACTTCTGGACATCCGACGAGATCTGGCGCGACTGGTTCTATCGCGTCGACTGGCAGCCGATGCCGATCGACGTCGCGGTCGAACGCGGTCGCGCGGCGCTGGCGCCTCTCGCCGCCGATGCCGAGGCGATCGATCGTCTGGCCCGCGCCTATGTCGGCGCCGCCGATCTCGCGAGCGCCAAGCCGGCGCCGCGGATGGCGCGCCTCCATGCGCATCTGCTGAGTGTTGGCGGCAGCAAGGAAGATCCCGCGACGCTGGGCACGCCCGATCTACCGGAAGCGCGTCTGCTGCGCCGCTGCGGCCCTCGGCTGCGCGGCGTGATCGAAGGGCGCGACGATCCGCTCGACGCGCTGTTCGGCGATGGCGGCGCGGCCGCCGAGGCGCTCTATGCCGAATCGCCGTTCGCCCGCGCAGTGAATGACGTAGCGGTCGCAGCGCTCGACTCGCTGCTGCAGGAGCGGCGCGCGGCGAAGATCGTCGAGATCGGCTGCGGCACCGGTGGCACGACCAAGGCCCTGCTGCCCCATCTGCGCCCCGGCGATCGCTACCTCGCGACCGACATCTCGCCGCGCTTCGTCGCCGCGCTGCAGTCCAAGCTCGGCGTCGAAGGCGCGACCCTCGACATCGCGCGGCCTGCCTCGGAGCAGGGGCTTGCCGACGGCTCAGCCGACATCGTCGTCGCGGCCAATGTCCTGCACGCGACACTCGACCTGCGCGCCACGCTCGCCAATGCTGCAGACCTGCTGGCGCCGGGCGGCGCGCTGCTGCTGATCGAGAATTCCGGCCCGCTGGTCTGGGGCGATCTCACCTTCGGCCTGACCGACGGCATGTGGGCCTTCGCCGACACCGATCTGCGGCCGCACCATGCGCTGCCGTCGCCCGGGACCTGGCGCACCCTGCTCGAGGAGCTCGGCCTTTCCGCCGAGATCCACAAGCCCGGCGGCGACGAGACCGCCGCGGTGTCGGGCCAGTTCGTCGTGCTCGCCCGCAAGCCGGCAAGCGTCGCCGACCGCGTCTGGTTCGCGCCCTGGAAGGCCGATGCCGCCGCCTTGATCGAGAGCGCGCTCGCCGAGCTGCGGGCGGCTGCAGCGGAGCCGGTGCCGCCGCGCGTCTGGCTGGTCACGCAAGGCGGCCGCACCGTGACGGAGGGCGACACGGTCGAACCGGCACAGGGCGCGCTGTGGGGCTTGGCCAACGGCGCCGCCATCGAGCATCCGGAGCTGCAACTCAGCATTGTCGACAGCGACGATCGCGATGCCGCGCTGCGTCTCATCCGGGCCGGCGGCGCCGAGACGCGCTTGGCTTGGCGCAACGGCCGCGCCTGGCGCGCGCGACTCGAGTCCTGCGCCGCGCCAACGGACACGGCACGCATCCGGCCGGACCGGACCTATCTCGTCACGGGCGGCCTGGCGGGCGTCGGGCTCGAAGTCGCGAAGTGGCTGGCAGCCTCGGGCGCCAGGTCGCTCGCCCTGCTCGGCCGCACGGCGCATCCCGTCGACGGCTTCGCGCCCGAAGTCACGGTTACCCAACATATCTGCGACGTCACCGATCAGGCGGCGCTGACCGTGGTCCTCGACCAGCTGAAGCGCGAGCGCGCGCCAATAGCCGGCATCTTCCACGCTGCTGGCGTCCTCGAGGACGCGCTGCTGGCGCAGCAGACGCCCGAACGCATCGCCAATGTCCTCGGGCCGAAGCTCACGGGCGCCACCTTGCTCGACAAGCTGACACGCGATCTGCCGATCGAGCACTTCGTGCTCTTCTCTTCGTCGGCCGCGCTGCTGGGGTCGGCGGGACAGGTCAATCATTCGGCCGCCAATGCCTGCCTCGACACGCTCGCCGAGCGGCGGCGGGCCGAAGGACTGCCGGCGGTCAGCATCTGCTGGGGCGCGTGGGCCGAGGTCGGCGCCGCCGCACGTGCCGGCAGCGGCGTCGCCCGCCGGGGACTGCAGCCGATGCTGCCGCAAGACGCGCTCGCCGCTCTCGGTCATGCGATGACGACCGAGCATCCGGTGGTCGGCGTCCTGGCCGTCGACTGGGCACGTTTCCTCGACCGGTTCCCAGCCGGCACGCAGCCGCCGCTCTTCTCGTCGGTCGAGCCCGTCGCTGTGAAGCCGTCTCTTTCAACCGGCCAGCCCGTAGCGGCGGCCCCAGCCGTGCAGAGCCTCGCCCTCCAACTCGAGCGCGCCGAACCGGCCACGCGGCCGGACGCGCTGCTCCTCTATATAAGAGAGACGGCCGCCCGGATCCTCGGCCTCCAGGGTGAACTGCCGCCGGCCGACGCGCCGTTGCGCGAGGTCGGGCTCGATTCGCTGATGACGGTGGAGCTGCGCAACGCCCTCGCCTCGGCTTGTGAGACCCGCCTGCCAGCCACGCTGGTATTCGAGAATCCGACCTGCCAGGCGCTCGCCGATCATCTCGGGCGCACCGTGTTCGCCGCGCTCTGGACTGACGCCGAGCCGGCCGACGAGCTCGACAGCATGGATGCCGACGAGCTCGCCGAGCTGCTGGAGAAGGAGCTGGGCGCCGCCGATGCACAGCTCGCGGTGACGCAATGAACGAGCCGACCGCTCGCCTACGCGACGCCGTCCGCACCATCCAGGCGTTGCGCGAGCGGCTGGCGGCGCTGCAGGCCGAGCGCAGCCCGCCGATCGCGGTCGTCGGCATGTCGTGCCGCTTCGCCGGCGCCGAAAACCCGCGCGCGCTGTGGGCGCTGCTGGCGTCGGGCCGCGATGCCATCCGGCCAACACCGATCGATCGCTGGAACAATGCCGAGTGGTTCTCGCCGGATCCGGATGCGCCCGGCCGCATCGCCTTCCGCGACGGCGGTTTCCTCGACGATGTCGACGGGTTCGACAACGAGCTATTCGGCATCGCCACGCGCGAAGCTGCCGGCATGGATCCGCAGCATCGCCTGCTGCTGGAGCTGAGCTGGTCGGCCCTGGAGGACGCAGCGATACGCCCGGACGGGCTCGCCGGCAGCTCCACCGGTGTCTATCTCGGCCTGAATGGCGGCGATCACATGGTCGCGACACTGGCGCAGCCCGGTCGACTCGGCACGCACGCGCTTGCCGGCGCAGTCGGCAGCCTCGGCGCCGGCCGCATCGCCTATGCCTTCGGCCTGAACGGCCCGGCGATGGTCGTGGACACCGCGTGCTCGTCCTCGCTGGTTGCCGTGCATCTCGCCGTCCAGGCGTTGCGGCGCAACGAATGCGATCTCGCGCTGGCCGGCGGCGTCCATCTCATGCTGGCGCCCAACGTATCGGTGGCGCTGAGCCGCGCGCGCATGATGTCGCCCGACGGCCGGTGCAAGGCGTTCGACGCCTCGGCCAACGGCTTCGGGCAGGGCGAAGGCGGCGGGATGGTCGTGTTGAAGCGGCTGGCCGACGCCGAAGCTGCAGGCGATCGCATCCTCGCGGTCATCGCCGGCAGCGCGCTCAACCAGGATGGCCGCAGCGCCGGCATCACCGCACCCAACCAGCGCGCGCAGGTCAGTGTCATCCGCGCCGCGCTCGCCGATGCCGGTCTGACACCGGACTCGGTCGATGCCATCGAGGCGCACGGTACTGGCACCAGCCTTGGCGATCCGGTCGAATTGCATGCGCTTGCGGCCGTCTTCGCCGGACGCACGCGGCCGCTGCCGGTCGGCTCGATCAAGGCCTCAATCGGTCACACTGCTGCTGCCGCCGGCGTCGCTGGCCTGATCAAGGCGATCCTGATGCTGCGCCACAGCGCGGTGCCGGCGACGCCGCATTTCTGCACCCTCAACCCGCATGTCGATCTCGCCGGCGTGCCGATCGAGGTCGAGACTACGCTGCAGCCGGCGGAGGACATGGGCGCCGTCGGCATCAGCTCGTTCGGCTTCTCCGGGACCAACGCCCACGTCGTCGTGCGCCGCCCGCCTGCTCCTTCGCCAACCGCATTACCGATCAGCGGTCAGCGTCTCGTGATCAGCGCCCGCACCGAGGAAGCCTTGCGAGCGCTGATTGCCGCCTACCGACCGGCTTTCGCGCACGGCTTGTCCTTCGTGGAGGCCTGCGCGACGTCGGCCCGTGGGCGCGCCCGTCTTCCGTGGTGGGTAAGCGTGACAAATCCCGCCGAACTTGCGACGGCCGTACCGAGCCAGGCGCCATTGCCAACCATCGACGAAAGCGCGGGCAATGTAGTCGCCGATCTGCCGGCCTATCCGTTCCAGCGGCACCGCTTCCGGCGCACGACGTTGACCGCCACCGAGCCGACCCATGCCTTCCCCGGCAAGCTGGTCATCTCGCCATCGGCCGACCGCCAGCTCGACTGCGTGCTCGACGTGACGACGCAGCCCTGGCTAATCGATCACCGCGTGCACGGCCGCGTCGTCGTTCCGGGCGCGGTGATGATCGTCCTCATGCTCGCGGTCGCACCCTCGGGCACGGCGGCTCTATCTGACATCGTCTTCCCCGAGCCGGTCCTGCTGGACGATGCGCCGGTGCGCGTTGCCGCGATCGCACGGCCCGACGGCACGGTCGGCGTCGCTACGCAGAGCGGCGGTACCTGGACCTGGCACGCAACCGCCCGGATCGAATGGCCCTCCTCGCCGCTCGGCATGGCCGATGCGCCGGCCGATGGCGCGTCAATGCCGCGCGAAGCATGGATCGCCCATCTGGCGGCCCTCGGCATAGACATCGGGCCAGTGTTCCAGGGAATCGAACGCATCGCTACAGGCGACGTGTCCCGCGCCCGTCTGGACAGCGCGATGGTCGGCGTACCCGTCGGCAGCGCGTTCCATCCAGCACTCCTCGACGCGGCCCTGCAGGTGGCTGGTGGCACCTTGCCTGCCGAGCCCGTGCTGCCGATCGGCATCGCCAAGCTCACGCTGCACGGCTCGCTCACACAGGCCGACGAGGTCGTTGCGCGGCGAGTAGACGATCGCATCGATCTGATCGTCCAGTCGAAGGGCGTGCCGATCGCGAGCATCGAGGGCCTTCAGGTGCGCCGCCTGTCGGAAGCGATGCCTCCGATCGTGGCCGCCCTGACCTGGGTACCGTCGCCCGCGATCGTTGCTGCCACGCCCTCCGACATATTCGAGGTCGCGCCCGAAGGTAGCAATCTCGCCGCGGCGCTCGATCAGATCCAGCGACGGCCATCGTCGGCACCGCCGCTCACGTTCGTCGCACGCAACGCCGCAGACGATCCTGCCGCGAGCGGGTTCGCCGGCCTTGCTTCGGCCGTCGCCGAGGAGCGTCCAGAAACAAACTGCCGCTTCGTCGACGTCGCGCCCGGCACGCCGGAAGCACTGGTCACTGCCGAACTCGTATCAGAAGCCAACGAGCCGGTCGTCTCGCTTCGCCCCGACGGCCGCTTCGTGCCGCGGCTTACGCCGGTGACGCGCCAGTCGACCCAAGTCCGCCTGTCGGGAACCGTGCTCATCACAGGCGGGCTGGGCGGCATTGGCCTGCACACAGCGCGTTGGGCCGTGGCGCGGGGGGCCGAGGCACTCCTGCTGGTCGGCCGCAGCGGCGGCACTGCACCCGCCGATCTGCCCGCGCACGTGCTCGCTCTCGACATCACTGCGCCGAATGCCGTCGAAGCCCTTCGCAGCGCACTGATCGGCCTGCCGCCCCTCAAGGCAATCATCCACGTCGCTGGTGTCCTGCGCGATGGGCTGATCGACAATCTCACCGTCGACGATGATTTCGCCGTGGTGCGTGCCCCGAAGCTCGATGGCGCGAAGACGCTGCACGCCCTGGCGGCGCATCATCCGGTCGAGCACTTCCTCCTGTTCGGCTCGGTCGCCAGCCTGATCGGCGCGGCCGGGCAGGCAAGTTATGCCGCTGCGAATGCCTCGCTCGACGCCTTCGCCGTCTGGCGCCGTGCGCAAGGCCTGCCGGCGACATCGATTGCCTGGGGACGCTGGTCGAACACCGGCTTCGCCGCGACGCTCACCACAGCCCAGACGGCCCGCGTGGCCGCACGCGGCCTGCTCGCGCTGACGCCGGAACGCGCCCTTGCGGCGCTCGATACCGCCATCCTGAGCCAGGTGCCGATCGTCATGGTGGCCGCCCTCGATCCGTTGCGGCTGGCCGACAATGCGCCGCCGGTCTTCGCCAATTTCGTGCCGGCGCCCGTTCCCGAGAGCGGCTCGGTCGCCGAGCAGATCGCCGGCATGGTGCAGCAGGTGCTGGGTCAGCCCGCGCAACCTGGCGAATCGCTCATAAATCTCGGCCTCGACTCGCTGATGGCGACCGACCTGCGCAATCGCCTCAACCGGCGTTTCGGCACCGGATTGGGGCTCGCCATACTGATGGGCGGCGCCGACGTGAACGAGCTCGTGGCGACAGTGGAATCCTCACTCGCCGACGGCTCTGTCGAAGAGCTGGTGATATGACGGTCGCCGCCTTCCTCAGCGACCTGCGACGCCGCGGCGTCAGCCTGTCGACCGACGGCGAGCAGCTGACCTTGCGCGCACCCAAGGGCGTCCTGGGCGACGCCGAGCGAGAGCGTCTGAAAGCCGAGAAGGCCGCCATCCTGGATTGCCTGCGTGCCGAGCAGACCGGGGGCAATGACGGCGCACCGTTCCCGCTGACCGACATCCAGCAGGCCTATCTGGTCGGCCGCGCCGCCGAGCTCGAGTTGGGCAAGGTCGGCTGCCATGCCTATCGGGAGTTCGATTGTGAGACGGTCGACCTGCCGCGGCTCGAACAGGCCTGGAACAGATTGGTCGCCCGTCATCCGATGCTGCGTGCGGTGTTCAGTACCGACGGCACGCAGCGCGTGCTCGACAGCGTGCCGGCCTATCGAATCGAAGTCGAGGATCTGCGCGGCGCAATCGATGGGCAGGCCATCCTGCAGCAGCGGCGTGAGGCGCGGTCTCACCGGTTGTTCGACCCGGAACGCTGGCCATTGTTCGAGATCAACGCCATCCAGCTCGACGATCGGGTGCGTCTGTCGATTGGTGTCGACCTCCTGATCGCCGACGCCGCAGCCCTGATCACCCTGTTCCGCGAATGGGGCGCGTTCTATCGCGAGCCCGGCCAGAACCTGCCACCGCTCGCCGGCCGCTTCGCCGACCATGCGCGCCGCCTGCCGCAACCGACATCGCGCGAGCGTGCCTACTGGGAAGCCCGGCTGGACACGCTGCCGTCCGGCCCAGACCTGCCGCGACTGCCGCTGACGCAGCCGCCGCGCTTCGTGCGCCGCAGCTTCAAGCTCGAGGCGCCGCGCTGGCGCGCGCTCAAGCAGGCGGCTCGCGCACAGGGCCTCACGCCGTCGGCGCTGGTGGCGGCGATCTATGCCGACGTCCTCGCCGCCTGGAACCGGCGCACGCATTTCAGCCTGATCCTGACGCAGTTCGCGGCGCCTGAAGGCATGCAGGGCGTCGTCGGTGATTTCACCTCGACGATCCTGCTCGAGATCGACGCCGCGCCGCCCCGCTTCCTCGAGCGCGCGCGAGCGGTGCAAAAGCGGCTGCTCACCGATCTCGATCACGCGACGATGAGCGGCGTCGCGGTGCTGCGCGAACTGCGCCGCCGCCGGCCGGATGTCGAGCCGGTGTCGGTCGTATTCACTTCGGCGCTCGGCCATCCGGGTCTCGATCCCGATGCGCCCTCACCGCTGGCGTGGCTTGGCCAAAC
>DASXQC010000449.1:0-8167 GCA_036493235.1 Reyranella sp. | reverse complement strand
AACAAGGGCGTGGCACTCTCCATGCAGAGCGTCGACATGCCGACCCTGGAGGCGATCAAGCGCGACAACATCTCGCTCGGCACCTACATGGAGCTGCAGCGCCGCTTCACCAAGGACAAGGTCGAGACCTACTCGGATCTCATCCTCGGCCTGCCCGGCGAGACCTACGAATCGTTCGTGCGCGGCGTCGACCAGCTGATGGAGAACGGTCAGCACAACCGCATCCAGTTCAACAATCTATCGATCCTGCCGAACGCCGAGATGGGCGACCCGACCTACCAGAAGAAGTACGGCATGGTCACCGTCGAGTCGAAGATCATCAACATCCACGGCGAGCGGGTCGAACTCGACGACGACGTGCCGGAGGTCCAGGACCTCGTCGTCGCCACCGCTGCCACGCCGCTCGCCGACTGGCGTCGCACCCGCACCTTCTGCTGGATGGCGGCGCTGCTGCACTTCGACAAGCTGTTCCAGATCCCGCTGATCCTGGCGCACGGCATCTCGGGCATCTCGTACCGCGACATGATCGAGGCGTTCACGCTCGCCGATCCCGCGCGCTACCCGCTGATCGCCGGGATCAATGCCTTCTTCGAGAGCGAGGCCAGGTCGATCCAGCAGGGCGGCTCGGAGTACGTGTTCTCCCGAGCGTACCTCAACATCTATTGGCCGGCCGACGAGTTCATCTTCGTGAAGCTCACCGCCGAAGGGAAGTTCGATGCCTTCTACGCCGAGGCTGGCAGGCTGCTGGCCGAGACGGTGCAGGCACGCCACGCTGGCCTGCCGATGGATGTGATCGACGACGCGATCAAGCTCAACCATGCGCTGGTCCACCAGCCCTTCGCCCGGACCAACCTTAAGGTCGCGCTGCGCTACGACATCCTCGACTACTGGTACAAGGTGCGCACCGGCGAGCAGGCGGTGCTGCGCGAGCAGCCGATGCTGGTCGAGATCGACCGCACAGCGAAGCCCTACGACGACTTCCAGAAGTGGTGCCGCGAGATCGTCTGGTGGGGCAACAAGAAGGGCGCCTACCTCTATTCGCCGACCGCCCGCGAGATCACGCCGGAACTGGCCGGCCACTACTGATCGGAACGGCCCTCACGCATCCATCCACCGCCATGCTATATTGGCGCCGTCCCCGGCCTCGTGTACGAACTCTGGGACACTGGAGGGAATCTCGCGGTTGGCTCTTTCGCGCGCGCTCGCAACTCTGGCCGGTCTGGCCCTGCTGAGCGCCCTGTCGAGCGGTTGTGCCTCCATTTTCGAGGGCACCACGCAACAGATTGCAGTCACCACGACGCCAGCCGGTGCCCGCTGCACTTTCTGGCGCAACGGGACCCTCATTTCCGACATCGCCTCGACGCCCGGATCGGTGACCATCCGCAAGACCAAGGACGATCTCACCATCGTCTGCGACAAGCGCGGGTACGCCACTGCGAGCTACGTCAACCATTCGGGGTTGGCGATGGCGACCTTCGCCAATATCCTCACTGCAGGCCTCGCCTGGGCCTATGATTCGACCCGCGGCGCCGACAACAAGTACGAGGGCCAGGTCAGCCTGGCGCTGCCGCCCGCGAGCGCCGTGCCGATCGAGGCCGCGCCGCCGGAATACGTGCCGCCCTCCGCTGCCAACGCAGGCCCGCGGACCAGCCGACCGGTCGCGCCGACCCCGATCGTCGTGCCGCCGCCGGTAGCCTCACCAGCACCAGGGCCACAACTCGAATGCTCGGCGGCCGACGGCTCGCGCATCCGCGTGACGGGCAGCGCCTGTCCGGCAGGCTGGACGGCGGCGAAATGACCAACCGGTTCGCCCCAGCCCTCCTGCTGGGCCTCGGTTTCGCGCTGACCGGCGTCACGGGGTGGGGGCAGACACAGCGGGCTGCCGCGCCGACCTTCAGGCCCGCCTGTCCGGCTCCAGGGACGGTCTATACCTTCACCGATTCCAGCAGCATCCAGGCGCTGGCCGGCGCGCAGCCGCCGTTCTGCCGCTTTGCCAACCTCAATGGCGGCCAGCAGGTTGACCTGATGCTGGGGGCCTTCAGCGTCGCCTCGCCGGTCGTGCAGGCCAATGTCGACGTGCTGACCTCGCTGCTGCCGCTGCAGGTCGGCAAGACCGTGACTCTCGCCCGGCCGGGCGCAACCGCCGCGACCGTGACCGTCGAGAAGAACGAGACGGTCGAGGTGCCGGTCGGCAGGCTCGCCTGCTACGTCCTGCTGTGGAGTGAACCCAGCGGCCAGGGCCGGTGGGAGCGTCGCTGGTGGTACTGCCCGTCGCTGCAATCCGCCGCCAAGTACAGCGCCAGCTTTGAGGTCGTCACGCCGAGCGGCCGCACCCTGTCGAGCAACCCTGCGAGCTGGGAGCTGCAGAGCGTCCGCGTCCCCTAGCCGGGAGGGGGATCTGGTCCCATCGGGCGGTGGGACGGTTTTGATGCCGATGGCATCGGCATCGGAGGCCTCCGAGTCCCATGAATTTCTCGACGGAGGTGGAAAACGCGCGTCGAAAATCGTCTCCCAGCCACATGAACATCATGCTCGCGAGTCTGCTCCATTTCCGCGCCGACCACCTAATACGGGCAATGGCTTCGTGCGTTTCCGGGCAAAAGCAGGGCGGATTAGCGGGGCCATTGCCCAAGAGGGGAGTCTGCGGCGAGCCCTTATCCACATGCGTTACAGGCGGATTCGTGCCCTGAGGAATTCCAGCAGGTTTCCGCCCTCGAACTTGTAGCCCGCGACGCCGGCGGCGATCGCCGCCTGGACGTCGGTATCGCGGTCGCCGACCACGAAGGAGCGCGACGGATCGGTCGTCCAGTCGCACTGCAGCTTCAGGATCATGCCGGGCTGCGGTTTACGGAACTCCGACTCCACCGCGTAGCGCTCGACCTTGCCCTCCGGGTGGTAGGGGCAGTGCTCGAAGGCGTCGATGTGTGCACCGTGGCGCTGCATCTCCTGCTGCATCCATTGGTGCAGGTCGTGCACATGCTGCTCCTCGTAGTAGCCGTGCGCCACGCCGCCCTGGTTGGTGATGACGAACACGTAGAAGCCTTGCTCGTTCAGCCAGCGCACGGCGTCCATCGCGCCGTCGATCCAGACGATGTCTTCGGCCTTGTGCACGTAGCCGTCGTCACGATTGAGGATGCCGTCGCGGTCGAGGAACGCTGCCGGCCGATGCATGATTGACGGCAGCAGCTCTTGCGCCCGCTCAAAGTCGGCCGGGATGCCGATATCGATGAACGAGCCGCGCGCTGCGGTGCCGAGCAGTTGGCCGCGCGCGGCGAGGCCCGGCAGGATCTCGCGCTCGAGCGAGCAGGGGACGGCCTCGATGAGGTCGAGCACCCTGCGCTTCACCAGGTAGATGCCGGCGTTGATCGGCTCGTCGCCCGTGAAACTCCCCTGGCCCTTCTCCTGGAACCCACGCACCCGGCCATCGTCGAGCTGCACGCGGCCGTAGCGGCTGCCTTCGATGCCGGCGGCGAGTGCCGCATGTATCGTCCAGTCGCCTTTCGCTGTGGCGAGGGAGAGCCAGTTGAAGTCGAAGTAGGAGTCTCCGTTGAGCAGGAAGAACGCCTCGTCGAGCCTGTCGGCGGCGTTCACCAGGGCGCCCGCGGTGCCGGCCGGCTCCGGCTCCGGTACAACCTCGACCGCGAGCTGGCCGAAGCGCTTGCCGTCGTACTGCCGCTCGATCTCGCCCGACTGGTAACCGCTCAGCAGGGTCAGGCGGGTCAGCCCGAACCGCCGCGCCTCATGCACCAGGTATTCCAGGAACGGCCGGCCGCCGACCTCCAGCAGGGGCTTGGGGGTGGTGTCCGTCAGCGTCCCCAGCCGCGTTCCGCGTCCGCCGACCAAGCAAACCGCTTGTGTGACTGTCATGGCGGCATCGTATAGACGGTCGGTGGCCTTGTGCTCAATCGTGGTAGTTCTGCCCGAATTCGGGCAAAATAATTCTCTTCCAAGCCCAATTCGAGGAGTGTGGGCCTGAGCAACGCCGAGCCGAACGATTTGGAAGACCTCGTGGAATACCTGGCGCGAACCAGCCGCCTGGAGCGCCGTGAGGCCGAACGGTTGATCGACGAGGTGCTGTCGTTCCTGGCCGAGCAGCCGGAGACGTTTGTTCGCCGCCGTCATCTGGAGCTTCAGCGCCAGGGGCTGGCGAACGAGACGATCTTCGCGCGACTGGGGCAGGAGCTCGCCCGTCGGCGCTTCGCGGCGCCGGCTTACACACGGCGGCAACTGCGCCGCATCGTCTACGGCTAGGACCTCTCCCATGTGCGGCATCGTCGGATACATCGGCAAGCGCCAGGCGGCGCCCATCCTGCTCGAAGGCCTGCATCGGCTGGAATATCGGGGCTACGATTCGGCCGGCATCGCCGTCGGCAACAAGGGCAAGCTCAGGGTCGCCAAGCGCAAGGGCCGGGTGCGCGAACTCGACGCGCTGGAGCCGCAGAAGTTCCGCGGGCTTCAGGGCATCGCCCACACCCGCTGGGCGACCCACGGCGAGCCATCCGACGCCAACGCCCACCCCCACATCGATGCGAGCGGCCGCTACGCCGTCGTCCACAACGGCATTGTCGAGAACGCCGCCGCGCTGAAGGCGCAGCTCGCCCAGCGCGGCGTCGTCTTTACCTCGGAGACCGACACCGAGGTGCTGGCGCACCTGATCGCGCTGCTCGACGACGGCTCGCCGCTCGAGACCGTGGTGGCCGAGGCGCTGCGCCGCGTGGTCGGAGCCTACGGCCTGGCGGTGATCGATGCCGAGCGGCCCGACACGCTGGTGGTAGCGCGCAACGGCAGCCCGATCGTGCTGGGCATCGGTGACAAGGAGATGTTCTTCGCCTCCGATCCCGCCGCGCTGGTGCGCCATACCGCAAGCGTCGTGCATCTCGACGACGGCGAGATCGCCGCGGTGCGCGCCGACGGCTACGAGACGCGCACGCTCGATGGCGCCGCCACGACCAAGACCCCGTCGACCATCCCGTGGAAGGACGAGGCCTTCGACAAGGGCGAGTTCACCCATTTCATGCGCAAGGAGATCGGCGAGCAGGCCGATGCCGTGCGGCGGACCCTGAGCGGCCGGCTCGACACCCGCTTCCACACCACCCATCTCGGCGGGATCGAGATGGAGGCGCGCGACCTGCTCGACATCCGCCGGGTGAAGATCCTGGGCTGCGGTGCCGCCTACCTGTCCGGCCGCGTCGGCGCCCACCTGATCGAGCAGCTCGCCCGCATCCCGGCCGATGCCGAGCCCGCCTCGGAGTTCCGCTACCGCAACGCCGTGATCGAGCGCGACACGCTCTACATCGCCGTCAGCCAGTCGGGCGAGACCTTCGACACGCTGGCCGCCGTGCAGGAGATCAAGCGCAAGGGCGGCCGCATCATGGGAGTGGTCAACGTGGTCGGCAGCACGATCGCCCGCGAATGCGGCTGCGGCGTCTATCTCCATGCCGGGCCGGAAGTCGCCGTCGTCTCGACCAAGACCTTCACCTGCACCGCGGTGGCGCTGGCCTTGCTCGCCATCCATCTCGGCCGCCTACGCGATCTCTCGGTCGCCAACGGCGCGCGCCTGGTGGCGGCCCTGCAGGCGCTGCCCGACCACATCGCTTCCATCCTCGAACGCGAGGACGAGATCGCTCGGCTTGCCGGGCGCTTCGCCGGCGTCGAGCATGCGTTCTACGTCGGCCGCGCCGCCGGCCACGCCATCGCCTGCGAAGGCGCGCTGAAGCTCAAGGAGATCAGCTACCTCCATGCCGAGGCCTATCCCGCCTCGGAGCTGAAGCACGGCCCGCTGGCGCTGATCGAGCCCAAGACGCCGACGGTGATCGTGCTGCCGCGCGACGACCTCCACACGAAGAACCTCTCCACCATCGAGGAGATCAAGGCCCGCGGCGGGCCGGTGATCGCCATCACCCATCCCGGCGAGCGGCCGGCGGTCGACGGTGTCTTCGAGGTGCCCGCGCTCGAGCCCGAGCTCGATCCACTGCTGCTCAACATCCCGCTGCAGCTGCTCGCCTATCACGTCGCCCTGCAGCGTGGCACCGACATCGACCAGCCGCGCAACCTGGCGAAGTCGGTGACCGTCGAGTGACGGCCGACTGACACCAGCTGCCAAGCCCGATGGCAGCCGTTCGTTGCAGGCCCGTGAGCGTTTTCGACCGTTCCTGCCATCCTGCCCGCACACCCTGTCCCCTCCTCTCCATTTCCGTCGCAAGCCGTCGTGCCAAGCGGGACGACGGTTTGCAGCAGGAAGTGAGCATCGTGGGCGCCATCTTGCGCCCGCGCCCGCAAGACTCCTATTACGGGCAATGGCAACGCGCCCTTCCCCGGAGTTAAGGGGGAGAATCGCGATCCATTGCCCATGCGAGCTTCGCCCGTGCAGACTTATCCACATGCGGGCAGCGGGGACTACGCCCTAAGTCCGGGCCAGTACCAGGCTGATGACGCGTTCAGCGCTGGCCTCGGCCGTCTCGTCTCCAGTGCGCAGCACCAGCGCCGGGTCCTGGGGTGGCTCGTAGGGCTGATCGCGGCCGGTGAGGTCGGCGATCTTGCCCTGGTCTGCGCGGGCATAGAGGCCCTTGGGGTCGCGCTGGCGGCACGTCGCAAGCGGCGCGTCGACATGGATCTCGAGGAAGCGGCCCTCGGGGAGCAGCGCGGCGGCCCGCGTGCGGTCGGCCTGGACGGGAGAGACCAGCGCCACGATCACGATCAGGCCGGCATCGGCCATCAGCTTGGCGACCTCGCCGACCCGGCGAACGTTCTCGGCTCGTGCCTCCGGGTCGAAGCCCAGGTCGGCGTTGAGGCCCTGCCGCAGGTTGTCGCCGTCGAGCAGCATGGTCTGCTTGCCGAGCAGCGCGAGCTTGCGCTCGGCCAGATTGGCGATGGTCGACTTGCCCGAGCCGGGCAGGCCCGTCAGCCAGACGACCAGTGGCTTCTGCGCCTTGAGATCGGCCCGCAGCGCCGGCGTCACCGTCTCGGCGTGGCAATGCACGTCGCGCGCCGCGTCCAGGCTCTCGATCGCCATGCCCGCTGCCGCGGTGCTGAGCGTCGCCCGGTCGATCAGGATGAAGGCGCCGGTGCCGCGGTTCTCGGCGTAGGGATCGAAGGCGATCGTCTCTGCCGTCTCGATATCGACGCGGCCGATCGCATTCAGCGCCAGGTCGTCCGACGGCGCCCGCTGCAGCGAATCGATGTCGAGCCGGTCGACGACGCGCGACAGCGTCGCTGGCACCGTCGCCGTGCCGATCTTCAGCAGGAAGCGCCGCCCCGGCTGGGCGGCCGTCTCGTCCATCCAGACGAGATCGGCGGCCAGCCGCCGCGTCACGACGGGCCGGTGGCGCGGATCGGACAGCAGGTCGCCCCGGCCGACATCGACCTCGTCCTTGAAGATCAGCGTGACCGACCGGCCGGCCCGGGCAGCCGGCAGGTCGCCGTCGTAGCTGACGATGCGCGACACTTCGGTGGTTTTCCCCGAGCCCGCGACCACGATGGTGTCGCCGACCGCGACCCGGCCGCTCGTCACGGTGCCGCTAAAGCCGCGGAACTCGGCGTTGGGCCGGTTGACCCACTGCACCGGGAAGCGCAGCGGCGCAGCGGCCGTTGGATCGGTCTCGACCGTTTCGAGATGGGCGAGCAGGGTCGGGCCCGCATACCACGGCATGCGGTCGCCGCGGCCCGCGACATTGTCGCCCAGCCGCGCCGACACCGGGATGGCGATCACGGAATGGAAGTCGAGCGGCGCCGCGAAGCTGTCGAACGCCGCCGCGATCTCCCGGAAGCGCACCTCGGAGAAGTCGACGAGATCGATCTTGTTCACCGCCAGCACGATGTGGCGGATGCCGAGCAGGGAGACGATAGCGGCATGCCGGCGGGTCTGCTCGAGCAGCCCCTTGCGCGCATCGACCAGCAGCACCGCCAGCTCGGCGTTGGAGGCGCCGGTCGCCATGTTGCGGGTGTATTGCTGGTGGCCCGGCGTGTCGGCGACCACAAAGGCACGCCGGGGCGTCGAAAAGAAGCGGTAGGCGACATCGATGGTGATGCCCTGCTCGCGTTCGGCCTCCAGCCCGTCGAGCAACAGGGCGAAATCGATGCCGCCGGCATCGGCGTTGCCGTCGGCTTCGTCCTTGAGCGTGCCGAAGCGGCGCGATTCGGCACGCAGGACCTTGATCTGGTCCTCCAA
>DASXQC010000448.1:0-2631 GCA_036493235.1 Reyranella sp. | reverse complement strand
GGCTTCTCTCGTGATCGGCTGACCTGGATGAGCACCCGGAAACAGCCACTCCTTCGGATGTGCGGCCTTCCAGTAGGCACGCAAAATCTCCAGTAGCTTCGGCGATAGCATTACGTACCGATCCTTGCGGCCCTTGCCTTGGTCGACCCGGATGACCATCCGCTTGCTATCGATTGCGCCGGCATTCAGCCGAACAGCTTCCGATACACGCAAGCCTGCAGCGTAACAGGCGGTCAGGATTACGCGCTGTTTTCGACAAGCAACGCATCCGAGGAAGTGTACGACTTCCTCCGGGCTCAGAACGACGGGCAGTTTCTGCGGCTTCTTGGGAAGCGGAAGCACATCCGCGAAAGTCCATTCCCGCTTGAGGGTGATCTTGTAGAGGAAACGAAGTGCCGCAACGGCGATGTGTATTGAACCGGCAGCCAGCTTCTTCTCGTTCGTCAGATAGATTTGATAGGTGCGAATGTGCTCGGGAGTCAGCGCATCCGGCGACTTGCCGAAGTGGCGTGCGAACAGCGAAACCTGTTGGAGATACGATGCCTGCGTGTGGGGCGACAGATTGCGCACCTGCATATCCTGCGTCATTCGTTGTCGAAGAACGGTCATGGGGGAGGCTCCTTTGCGATATGGCAGCGCTGCAACAAGCAGCGCCTCCATGATGTCGCAATCGGACCTCTCAAAAATGCACTACGATGGGTCGGCGCCAACGATTGCCACGCGGCAGCTACCGCGAAGCGGTTTTGTCCAACCGCAGTTATGTGGTGCGCCACATAACGTTGGGAACGGGAACTGGGAAGTCGGGGCATTGACGGCGTTGGCGCCGGTCGTGTTGTGATTGTCGCTGGTTTTGGGATCAGCCGTCGGCGAGGCGATATCCGTCGTCGGTTTTGACGACGCGGCCGGTGTCGGCGAGCACGGCGAGCCGCTCATAGAGCGTGGTGGCGCGGACGCGACAGCAGGCACGCAGCTCGGCGAACGGCAGCGCGGCGTCGGTACCAGCGAGTGTGGCGGTGATGCGCTCGTCGAGCGAGCTTGGCGGCGGCGTTGTCGGCTCGCGCCGGTCGACGACCTCCAATGCGAGTGTGGTGCCACGCTGTGCCAGCTCGATGGTGACGGGGGTCATGGATGGCGCGGCACGATGCTCGACCGACAGCGAGAGATCATCGCCGTCGCGGCGCAGGTAGAGGTTGGAATCGCCCCAGGCGTGGAACTCCGAGGAGCCGCGCAGCGCCTGACCGGCACGGACGCCGCCACCGCCCTTCTTGGCGTGATGGACGACGAGCACGGCAACGTCATGGCGGCGCTGCAGCTCGCGCAGGTAGGCGAGCAGCGGGGCGACCTCGCCGCTGGCGTTCTCGTCGATGCGGTGGAGACGTACGAACGGATCGAGGATGAGCAGGCGCGGCTGCAATTTGGCGACGGTCTCGGCGAGATTGCGGCGGTCGGCATCCAGATCGAGCCGGACGGTGGGCGCGGTGATGACCTGGATGTCGAGATTGGCCAACGCCACACCGGCTGCGGCCGAGATGCCTTCGAGGCGTCGGCGTACGATGTGCAGTGCGTCCTCGGCGGCGAACAGCAGGACGCGACCGGCACGCGGCACGGCGAAGCGGCGCAGACATGGGACGCCGGCGGCGACTGCGACGGCGAGGTCCAAGGCCAGGAACGACTTGCAGCACTTTGGCTCGCCGCCGACGATGCCGACCGCCTGCTCGGACCACAGGCCGGTGACCAGCCAACGATGTTCCTCCGAGCGCTCGGCGAGACGATACGCGGGTTCGACCGGAAGCAGGGTCATCGGCGCCGACCTGCGGTCTTGGGCTCGGCCACGGGTGGCGTGGTACAGGTCTCCAGGAACAGCTTCTCATCGATCTGGCGGGCCTCGCGCTCCGCTGCGACGGCGAGCAACTCGCCGGCGATGTTCATGAGCGCGCGCGGGTTGCCCTGGGCGTGATCGCACAAGGTGGCGATCAGCTCCGGCGTCATCAGCTTGACGGCACCGGCCTTCTGCAAGGCGTGTACGACGTACTCCTGCAGTTCGTCTGGGCCGGTACGTTCGAGCGCGAGACGCACCCGCATGCGGCTGCCGAGCGGGAGCAGTTCCTCTGACCTGAGACGCTCCAGCAGCCGGCCGTCGCCGGCCAGCACGACGGTGAGCAGGATATGGCTATCGAGGCGCGCGGACGACAACAGCCGCAGCTCGGCGAGCACGGCTGGCGGCATCTCCTGGGCTTCATCGACGATCAGCACCGGTCGCGACAGAGCGGCGTCGATGTGGGTCTGCCAGCGATCACGCAGCACCTTGGCTCCGGCCCAGCGGTTGTGCGGAGCCAGCTCGACGCCGAATAGATCGCCCATCTCGCGATAGAAGTCGGCGAGGCCGGCTTGCGGGCGCGTGACGATGCCGATCTTGACGTCGCGCTGCGCGCCGAGGCGCTCGGCGAGAATACGCAGCGTGACGGACTTGCCGGTGCCGGGGGCGCCGGTGACGAGGGCGAAGCCGCCTTCGCCGACGAGCTGCTGGACGCGCCAGCAGAACGACTCGATGCGGCGCGTCACGTGCAACGCCTCGACCGGCACGTCGGGCGCGAACGGGTTCCACTTCAGGCCGTAGAGAGCCAGCATCTT